>NZ_CALNAT010000207.1 GCF_937873925.1 uncultured Proteiniphilum sp.
CGTTTCGTTAAGCCAATATGAGCAGGGCTCACGCAAGCTTGTCCTCTGCCATGGCGAGAAACAGCCTGAATTTATCGAGGAATAGACGGGAGACGTCAAAACAGCTGGAAATGGAGAGTTTCCCGCAATTCCTTCTCCTTTTGCTTTTTCTGACGATAGTAACGGGAGACATAATACGCAAAACCAATGAAAACTCCTACTACCAGCATGTCTTTGATTGGATTATTCTTCATTTTGATAATATTTTAGAAACTAAACTTCCAGGATAGGGAATCAAGAGCCAAGAATCAACTACCAGGCACAAAGGCGCTGGATATAAAAAATCTTTACTCCTTTATTATTAGATGCAAAAAAACGAAAAAAGTTGCATCGGTTCTGAAAAAAATAATCATATTAATCGTTTTCAATTTTTATTGCTTAACGAAAATTCAATTCCATTCGTCGTTTTCCCGCCACGGCATAGCAAACAAGTTTGCTTTCTGCTCGTATTGCTTCATGAAAACGTTTCATTTTTCATTCATTAGCTATCACTTCAACGATAAAAACGTCTATACTTTCTGCCGTTATTTTAAACCGGTCATCGGTGCGTTCTCCTACGATCCATACGATCTCATCACCCGAAAGGAGGATCCATGCATCTTCTTTTGCTTTCAAGCTGTATTTACGGTCGGTGAAATAATCGCTTACTTTCTTCCTGCCTTTCATTCCGAAGGGTATGAACCAGTCCCCCTCTTTCCATCTCCGTAATTTCAGCGGAAACGTCAGTCTACCGCTATCCGCATATAAAAAGTACCTGTTTTTCTCTATGGCGACAGGCATTTTTTCTCTCCGGATCATCAGGTGAAGAGGTTCTGTGATCTCTTCCGTCTTCAGATCGATATAGATAAGCTCTTCTCCTGCGGTATTGCCGGTTGTCCGGTCAAGAATAAAAAAATCGCGGTCCTTTATCAGCCGGTACGACTTCGAATAGAAAACCTTTCCGGAAGAGCTCTCCATGCCAAGGTAAATATCCTCGATCACCGAGGGTCCGAAACCCAGGGGAGAGAGGATCTCAAACAGCAGCGACCGGGGTGACGCAGTTTCCCGGAGTTTCCGGATATCGATCTTGCCGTCCCGGAATACGTTTTTTATTGCTTCCCCGATGGAGGCACTATAAATCTTTTCCGCTTCGGCCAGGTTTTGGGAGGTGCGGCAAACGGCTTCTTTTACCGAGGGATTCAGTTTCTCAAGTTGAGGAATAATATTCAGTCTGAGTGAATTCCGCAGGAAAACATCGTCGTCGTTGGAGCTGTCGAATACGTAAGGGATATCCCGTTCAGTGATGTATTCCTCAATCCCGGCACGGGTTACGCACAGGAGGGGACGTATCACGTGCCTGTTTTTCGGCATGATACCTGTCAACCCTTTGATGCCGGTACCGCGGATCAGGTTCAGCAAGACAGTCTCCACCGAATCGTCCTTGTGATGCGCCACGGCGACAGCCTCTGCGCCATACTGGCGCCGGACGATCTCAAACCAGTCGTAACGCAGCTCACGCGCTGCCATCTCGATGGATATCTTCCTGTCGGCAGCATATTGGGTGGTATTGAAATCGACCGATGTAAGAGGAATGTCGATGCTCTTACACCACTTCTTTACAAATCCGGCATCCCGGTCCGACTCCTCGCCGCGCAAATGAAAGTTGCAATGGGCTGCCACGCATTGATAACCCAGAAGGGTAAGCAGATCGAGCAGTACCATGGAATCTATCCCGCCGCTCAACCCCACTACGACGGTGGTGTTGGGTGTCAGTAATTTTTCTTTTTCAATGAACCTGCGTACCGTATCGATCATCTTTGCGAAAACGCGTTAAATTAAGGACAAAAGTACGAATTTAACCTTAACCCTCCAGTTGTTTCGGTCAAATCTTTCGCCGAAAACAGGGATAAATAGTAATAAAATGTCTATTTTTGTATTGTATAATGGGTTTATAAGATTCAACAGAATGATAGAAAAGATCGAGGCTCTCCTTTCTGAAATTGAACAGTTGACGGTTTCCGCTCCGGAAGAAGTGGAAACAGCGCGTATAAAATACCTGGGTAAGAAGGGTTACCTATCTTCCCTAATGGATGATTTCCGGACTGTTCTTCCCGAGCAGAAACGCGAAACAGGTATGCGGCTGAATGAACTGAAACAGAAAGCGACTGAGAAGATAGAATTATTAAAGAAGCAATTCGAAAAAAACAGTACGGCAAATCCCGATATCGATCTGTCACGTACGGCTTATCCGCTACCTTTGGGGACACGCCACCCTATTTCGATTGTGAAAGAGGAGATCTGCGATATTTTCAAACGGCTCGGCTTCTCCATCGCCGAAGGACCGGAGGTAGAGGACGACTGGCATGTATTTTCATCCCTGAATTTCGCGGACGATCATCCCGCACGCGATATGCAGGACACCTTCTTCATTCAGAGCGATCCCCAGATCGTGTTGCGCACGCATACATCTTCGGTACAGACAAGAGTGATGGAAAGAACAGATCCCCCCATCCGGATCATATGCCCGGGACGTGTTTACAGGAACGAGGCGATCTCCTACCGCGCCCATTGCTTTTTCCATCAGGTAGAAGCGCTTTACATCGACAGGGAGGTGTCGTTCGCCGATCTGAAACAGGCACTGCTTTTCTTTGCCAGGGAAATGTTCGGCGAACAGACCCGGATACGCCTGCGCCCCTCCTATTTTCCTTTTACCGAACCCAGCGCGGAAATGGATATCTCCTGCAACATCTGTGGCGGAAAAGGTTGCCCGTTTTGCAAACATACCGGATGGGTGGAAATTCTCGGATGCGGCATGGTAGATCCCAATGTACTGGAAAACTGCGGCATCGACAGTAAGGTCTATTCCGGTTATGCATTGGGGATGGGCATTGAGCGCATTACCAACCTCAAGTATCAGGTAAAGGACCTGAGGATGTTTTCCGAGAATGACATACGCTTTCTGGAGCAGTTCCAGTCGGCTTACTGATCCGTGATGCACACAAGCTTACTGGAACTATGTCATGGCGGGAAATAGTGGAATAAAATTCAAAACATCTAAATTTACAAAGTAAATTTGAATAACTATCGAAAATAATGAGAGTAAAATATCTGATCCTGTCGCTTTTGCTTACGGTCGTCTCCGGTGCCTTTGCCCAGAACACTACACGCGTAAATGCTATAAAAGCCAATAATTACGGTGTCATTTATTCACTTCCGAAAACATCGTTCGAGGTTACGTTACTGGTAAAGAAAACCACCTACCGGAAAGGTGAGTTCTATCCCTACGCGCAGCGTTACCTGGGAATAGGGGATCCTGTTACCGAGGACAGAGTTGTCCATACACTGGAAGATATCTCCCTATCAAACAAAGGAATAGCCGACCAGAACAACTCTTTTATGGTGGAATTCCGTGCCAAATCATTGGAACCTTTCGTCCATCTCCGGGAAGACGGAGTGATCGTCACCATCAATGCCAATCCCGAACCTGAGACCCCTCAGGAACCGGCTATACCCCAGGGAAAGGCGCCATCGGTCAATCCGCGAAGCTACCTTTCCCAGGAGGCGCTGATGGCCGGATCTACGGCCAGGCAGGCCGAGCTGGTGGCAAGGCAGATATTTGAGCTGCGGCGCAACAGGACGGATATACTGGCCGGAGAAGCAGAAAATATGCCTCCGGACGGAAATGCCTACAAAGTGGTGATGGACGAGATCAATTTGCAGGAGAAAGCCCTGACGGAGTTATTTGCCGGTAGCGAAGAAACCGGGTATTTTACCCGTACCTATACCATTATTCCCGACGAAAAAGATATCGAACGCAGGGTGATTGCCCGTTTTTCCGAAAAACTGGGTCCTGTGGACGCCGATAATCTTGCCGGAGAACCTGTTTACCTGTCGCTGGTGAATAAAACACCAAAGGTGGAGATGCAATTATCCGAACGCGATTTGAAACGGTTGGAAAATAAACTCAGTAAAGGAAT
>NZ_CALNAT010000208.1 GCF_937873925.1 uncultured Proteiniphilum sp.
GTTTTATGATTATACTGCCTTCTCCCATAATCGAAATTCGATCAGCTTAAAAAAATCGTGATTCAGAAACTGCCTTGAAAAACACATTCATTGTATCCTGATGCAAAACTGTCTCAAATCAATTTTAAAACCTCTCATAATAACACCCGGCTGAGTTTTTTGTTTTTGTGATACAAAAAATTGCGGCCTTCCGGTAGGTCACAAAAAACTGACGGAGCGACTAGCCATCACTCCGTCAGGACAAGCACCACAAAACATTAGTACCGGCACTCAGCTACTACATAAGTTTCTATAGATTCCTCCTGTAAAACTCAATAACCTTTTCGTACAGGTACAAACGAGAATTACCACCAGAAATAAAATGATCTTTGTCGGGAAAGTAAAACATATCGAAATGTTTGCCAGCAGCGATTAACGCCCGCGAATACTCTATGGCATTCTGAAAATGAACATTATCGTCGGTCGTCCCGTGGATAAGCAACAACTTCCCCTGTAACTGCGAAGCAAGGGCAACCGCCGAACCGGCAGCGTATCCAGCTGCATTTTGTTGTGGTGTTCGCATAAAACGTTCGGTATAAACAGTGTCATAAAACCGCCAATCGGTCACAGGCGCAATCGCCACCCCGGCTTTAAAAACACCATTACCCCGGCTCATGCTCATCAAAACGTTATAGCCTCCGTAACTCCAGCCCCAGATACCGATACGGTTGCCGTCTATATAGGGAAATGTAGCCAGATAGCGTGCAGCGGCTGCCTGATCATCCGACTCTTTTACACCCAAACTCATGTAGGTTTGCTTTCGAAACTCTTCGCCCCGCGCGCCGGTTCCTCGTCCGTCGATTGATGCAACCACAAACCCTTCGTTAGCCAGTGCGTAATGCCAGTCCGCTCCAAACCGGTCAAGCACCTGCTGCGAATTAGGCCCACTGTACTGTATCATAACCACTGGATATTTTTTAGAGGCATCAAAATTATAGGGTTTGATAATCCAACCATTCAACTGTGTGACCCCATCAGCGGCAGGAATGCTGATAAACTCTTTTTTAGGGAATTGCGCAGAGGCCCACTGGGCAGCCGCCTGCTTATTATCTTCCATGATACGAAGTTCTTTGCCGGTGGCATCATGTACAGTAATGAGGGTAGGTGTACGGGTATCCGAGAACCGGTTAACAAAAAACTTACCGTTGTTGCTGAACGACGCATTGTTATAACCCTGTCGCACGGATAGTTTTTGCGGTAGACCTTTTTCAATATTTACCCTGTAGACATTCCGGCGGAGAGGACTTTCATCGGCAGCCTCATAGAAAACCGTTTGGGTCTGTCCATCCACCGCCAGGAGGCTTGTGACATCGAAAGGGCCGGTGGTCAGTTTTTTTTGCAACGTCCCCGTATAACCGTAAATATAAATATGACTGTATCCCTCTTTTTCCGATACATAGGTAAAACGGTTGGGCAAAAAGCGGATTCCGTTGAGTAGTTCAGCATCGACATAGTACTTGTTTTCTTCCCTCAGGATAAGTTTGGCGACTGTTGTTCGAGGATTCACAAAATACATATCAAACCGATTCTGATTGCGGTTTAGAGTCATAGCCACCAATTCTTCGGCATTTCCGGTGAAAGTTATCCGTGGGATATAACCGTCTGGATCGAGGGGGACATCCATTTTACGGGTAGTCCGGGCATCGATATCAAAAACGCGCAGTTCCACCGATGAATTTTTCTCGCCCGGCTTGGGGTACTTATAGGTATAAAAACTGGGGTAAAGTTCTTGATTGAATGTCTGAAACTGATATTGACGCACTTGAGACTCATCTGAACGAACAAAGGCCAACAACTTACTATCGGATGAAAACTCCATTAGCCGTGTGGTGGCAAATTCTTCCTCGTATACCCAATCGGTGGCTCCGTTGATGATCTTGTTGGTTTCACCGTCTTTGGTAACCTGAGATTCCGTATCAAAATCGAATTTGGCAAGCCAGATATTGTTGTCGCTCACGTAAGCCAGCATTTTCCCGTCGGGAGAAAACGTAGGGACCATCTGTTTGGAAGGATTCTGGGTAAGTTTACGCACCAGGTTGCGACGGACATCGTGATAAAAATAGGTCGCCTTGAACGAATGGCGGTAGATCTGTTCCTTTTCTCTGTAAACCAACACCCTGTTTTCATCTGGACTCACAAGGAATCCCTGAAATGTATCAAAAGTACATTCCCGTGCCAGACGTGTGTTGAAAAGCGTATCCACTGCGTTTCCAGTTGCATAGGAGAATTTTATAACCGCCGTATTTCCCGGGTCCATCTGATAATAATGCATCCCGTCGGCCGAAGATTCCATCTGCTGGACATCTTTTGCCGAAAATCGGCCTTCGACGAGGTCTTTTAATGTATAATTTTGTGCATTCAACAGCAAAACGCTGCTTAAGAAATAGAGGAATAAAAGCGTTTTTTTCATTTTATATGTTTCGTTTTTTACCATTTAATGGTTCAGGCCTGCGATTAAAAATCCGCCAGCACATGACCTTATCGGTCACAAAAATAAGAATTATATCCGACATTTTCCAGAATAGGAAACTCGCCCAATCGTTAAATAACAGAAATAACCAACAAAATCACAAAAATTATACCTAATTTTGAAGCGCCATTCTGGAAATAGATAACAGAAAGTCATTTTATGATTGAACATCAGGGAATCATAACAAGAATATCGGACAAGAAAATATCCGTTAAAATCATACAACAATCGGCTTGCAGCACCTGTCATGCAAAAGGAGCATGCATGGCTGCAGACTCGAAAGAGAAAATGGTAGACGTGACAGATGTTACGGGGAAATATAAAATAAATGACCTTGTAATCATTGAGGGAAAAGAATCGGCGGGTTATAAAGCAGTTTTATGGGCTTTTGTGATTCCCGTTATTATTCTTGTCCTGACAATAATTTTTGCCATATCTGCCTGGAAGTGGGGAGAAACGGAAGCCGCTACCGCTTCCATCCTTGCATTGGTGCCCT
>NZ_CALNAT010000209.1 GCF_937873925.1 uncultured Proteiniphilum sp.
AGTTCAAACTGCCCGTGTCACAAAAAGGGTATTATACCATCACGGTGGATATGTCTGCTAAAACAGTAAGGGCTGACCCCATGGCCGTGGCTAATCCTGATTTTTCCAATGCCGAAATGTTTCCTGGTTACTCTGCTTCCAATCCCTATCCCTACCTGGCCATCATCTCCGGGGGGGCAGTAGTAGGCACGGCCGGCTGGGCTGAAATCGATAACAATACCAGCTTGTACCGGGAAGCCGATCATCCCTATATCTACAGTGGGCATTTTCGCACGGCAGGTGGGGTGAATATCAACTTCAAGGCTCCCAGGGCATTCATCGAGAGTAATGCCAATATCGGGTGGTTCAGATTGCCCGCGGGGCGAGCAAACATGAGAGACACCTACGGCGATTTGATATCTATTATCGAGCCTGTCGGGGCGGTCTCGAATGGAGCAAATTATGGCATTACGCTGACTGGAAATACCGATTGGCACGCATCTTACGACCTGATTACCTATAGGCTGAGAATAGTAAAAAGTGAATAACTTTAAAGCGGCGGATTTGCAACGAAATCATGGGAAGGTTTAAAATATTTCTGTTTCTTCTTTTCGTTCTGAAGATAACCAATTCGATTTATGCTGGTACTGATTCGGTACCTACAGGAGGAGTTGTGGGCACGGGGCAAAGAACGGTTAAAATCCTGGCTATAGGAAACAGTTTTTCGGAGGATGCCATTGAACAAAATTTGTATGAATTGGCGAAAGCAGAAGGGATTGAGCTCGTTATTGGTAACTTGATGAAAGGGGGAGGAGCATTGGAGGATCATTGGCGTAATATTTCCGGGGATATAGCTGATTACAGCTATCGAAAAATAATGAATGGAATCCGAACTGTGAGTAACGAGTTGAAAACGATTGGTATGGTCATCAAAGAGGAGGACTGGGATTATATCAGCATCCAACAAGTGAGTGGTTATTCCGGTATCCTCGCTTCTCATGATGATCTCTCTAAAATTATGAACTATTTGAGAGAGAATGCAGTCAATCCCCGCGTGAAATTTATTTGGCACCAAACCTGGGCATACGCAGAAAGTTCTCCTCACGACCATTTCGCACATTATGACAGAGATCAGATGAAAATGTACAGGGCTATTGCTGATGTATCAAAACGGATTTCAGAAGATGAAGCTATTGATATAATCATTCCTTCAGGGACAGCAATTCAAAATGGAAGAAGCAGTTACATCGGTGATAATTTCACCAGAGACGGGTTTCATCTGGATGAGAAAATCGGTCGATATACTGCCGCTTGTGCTTGGTTCGAGAAGCTATTTAATATCGACGTGAGGAATAACACGTATGTGCAACCGGGGTTAAGTGATTCTGAAGCCCAAGTAGCACGAACGGCAGCACATTTTGCCGTGAGAAGTCCCTTTGAAATTACCAGCCTGGTAAATATAAAAGAAAAGAGGGTATCAAAGAATCCATGCACATAGATTTAAACTAATAAACATCCCTATGAATTATCTATCACGTATCGTTATACTTCTGCTTGTATTCATCTTGCCTTTTCTGGCCTGTGGCTCTGAAAGGGACGCTCCTTCTGTTCCGACCTCTCTTGAACCCCGTGGATTGAAAATTAACCCGGAACGGGAGTTGCAAACAATCGATGGTTTTGGCGCTTCCGATGCGTGGCGGTGCCAAATGGTCGGCAAATATTGGCCGGAAGAGAAGAAAAATGCCATTGCTGATTTGTTGTTCAGCAAAGAGACCGACGAGAAGGGGAATCCCAAGGGGATCGGGTTGTCTATTTGGCGGTTTTATCTTGGGGCCGGGAGCATGGAACAAGGCACCAATAGCGATATATCCAACGAGTGGCGCAGGGGGGAATGCTTCCAATCTCCCGACGGAACCTATGATTGGAACAAACAGGAGGGACAACGGTGGTTTTTACGGGCAGCCCGTGAACGGGGAGTGGAGAAATACCTCACGTTTACTATCAGCCCGCCTGTACACATGACAATCAACGGGAAGGCATTTTCACCCCAAAAACAGCGAATGAATATCAAAGCAGGCATGATGCCTGATTACGCTAATTTTCTGGTCGATTGTATTGAAAACCTGCAAAATAAGGAAGAAGTAACGTTTGATTACCTGAGCCCGGTAAATGAACCGCAGTGGGATTGGATGGCCGGTAGTAATGGCAAGGCGAGCCAGGAAGGGACGCCTGCCATTAATCGAGAGCTATTTGAACTCACTTCCCTTTTATCCGAAAAATTAAGCGAACGCGGTTTATCCACTACCATTGCACTGGGAGAAGCGGGCGCTATTAATTACCTCTATGACAAGGTGAATAATGAAATGCGTGACAATCAGGTGGAAGAATTCTGGAGCCCTACCTCTACACTGAATATTGGATCGTTCGCGAACGTGGAAAACGTGATAACCGGTCATAGTTATTTCTCTGTATGGCCTATAGCTGCCCAGATAGAACATCGCCAGAAGCTGGATGCTCGAATTAAGCAATATCCGGGACTGAAATACTGGCAGACAGAATATTGTATTCTGGAGCAGCCTGGAGAGAGTGAGATACCGGGTGGAGCAGGTAATCAGCGTGATTTAGGAATGAAAACTGCCCTATTTGTAGCGCGTATTATTCACAATGACCTGGTGGTTGCCAATGCATCGTCCTGGCAGTGGTGGACAGCCCTTACCCGTGCCGATTACAAGGATGGGCTTATTTACCTAGACGATGGGGTAAGCAACGGTAGTCAGTCCCCGGAATACTGTAAACAAGATGGGTTTGTTCGAGATTCCAAACTATTGTGGGCTTTCGGAAATTACTCCTTCTTTGTTCGGCCGGGCATGAAAAGGATTCATGTGGACGGACAAGACCCGGTACAAGCTTCAACCGACGTGATGATAAGTGCCTATAAAGATGCCGCTACGAAGAAATTGGTTGTTGTTGCCATCAATGCAAGTAATTCCGAGCGTACATACAAGCTTGAACTGAATGGGAAGTTGAAGAATGGGAAACTTGTCCCGTATACCACTTCAGAGCATTCTAATCTTGAAAGAGGATCGGAAGTAAACCCGAATAAAATTGTCATTGCACCAAAGACAGTGGTCACACTCACGGGAGAAATGGAGTAAAGTACTCTCGAGTTGATGAAATAAGAAAATACAAATCAAAATGTCCAGATATCTTTTACTCATACTATTTATAACTGGTAGCTGTTTCATAAAGGCACAGCCGGTACAAAACGGGAAAAAAACGGAAGAATCCATTTCCCTAGCAGGTATATGGAACTTCAAGCTTGACCCGATGAATGTCAGTATTCCTGTCAAAGGCAGTAATTTCGTGAGCAAGTTGCCCGAAACCATAGTATTGCCCGGTTCAACAGACCAAG
>NZ_CALNAT010000210.1 GCF_937873925.1 uncultured Proteiniphilum sp.
TCGATGGCAAGTTCCGTATTTGGGAAAATAGCGACGGCTTCTTTTAAAAGTATTCCCAGCTCATTGTAACGGGACGAATAATGGCCGATCACTAATTGCTTTACATTTGCCGCTCTCGCGATTTCCGCAGCCTGCCGGGCTGTTGAATGGTAAGTTTCACCGGCGCGTGCCAGTTCACTCTCTGCAAAAGTGGCTTCATGATACAACAGATCCACGTTCTTTATATAGGGGATGATTTCGGGTGCATAAGCCGTATCGGAACAATAAGCGTATCTGCGTGGAGCGCTACCCGGAGAGGTAAGTATGTCGTTCCGGATGACGGTGCCGTCAGATGTTATAAAATCGGCTCCCTCTTTAATTTCCGGGATCTGTATCAGAGGGATCTGGTAAAAAGCGATCATCTCGCGGATTATATGCCGGGGTGATTCTTTCTCCTCAAAAAGAAATCCGTTTGTAGCAATGCGGTGTTTCAACGGAAAAGAAAAGATGCTGATCGACTTGTTTTCGAAAAGCAACTCCTGCCGTTCGGGATTTAAGGGGAACAGTTTTATTTTAAACGACATATGTTTTCCCATATAAATCAAAAACGGTTTTATCAGGATGTTGATCTCTTTATGAGCATAAATATACAGATCTCCGGTTCTTCCCAGCATACTGAGCGTGGAGAGTAGTCCGGGTAATCCGAAAAGATGGTCGCCATGAAGGTGTGAGATAAATACACTGTGAAGTTTACTCATCCGGGTTTTGAACTTCCTCATCTGGAGTTGTGTCCCTTCGCCGCAATCGATCATGAACAGTTTTTCATTCAGATCCACTAATTGCGAAGGCGGATTGTGCATCGTGGTGGGTATGGCCGACCCGCAGCCCAGTATGGTTACCTGAAATTTGTTCATATTAACGGATCCCGATGAGTTTATGTATTTGCAGGCTCAGTGCCCATGATGGGTTTTGCTTCACCAGATACACGCAGTAATCTATATTCTCCTGAATAATATTATTGTTGTCGAAAATGGGGCTTAAAAAATGATGTCTTGCTTTGGGGAGGATAGTGATATCCGGTAGCGGATCTCCTGTCTGGATGGGAAAACGCAATTCGTCCACCTCCGGGATCAACTCCCTCACCTTCTCAAACTGTTGTTTCGGACTGCAGGTAATATAGTCGATTCCCACCGGTACCCTTCTTGTTCCGTTGGTTTCTATGGCCTGCAGGTATCCTCTTTCTTTAAAGAGAGCCACAATGGTATCATTAAGTTGCAGGGTAGGTTCACCCCCTGTCCATATGATCCATCTGCATCCGTACGGTTCTATTTTCTGCAGGATCTCATCTGTGGTCATCTTCACGCCCCGCTCGAAATCGGTATCGCAGAAACTGCATGTCAGGTTGCACTTAGCCAGCCGGATAAAGATGGATGGCTGTCCCGTGCGCCCACCTTCACCTTGAAGCGAGTAAAATATTTCATTGACATTCAGGTTCATAAACAGCTGATGTTTTAGGCGTCTCACTTACTTCCACGGCGTAAAGTTCCGGAAGCGGCGATTTAAATATATCGTACAGCATCTTTGCCAGATTCTCGGCCGACGAATTGAGTGGCGAAAGAATATCATTGAGATTCCGGTGGTCTAATTTGGAATCGATATACTCTTTCACTATTTTCAATTCGTTGTAATCGCGGACAAAACCCTGTTTGTTCAGCTCTTTTGAACGGAGATGAACAGTTACCACGTAATTATGCCCGTGGAGCCGGCTGCAAGGGTGATCGTCAGGCAACCCGAAAAGGGAGTGCGCTGCCGAGAAAGAAAACTCTTTACTTATCTTGTACATTCTAATTCTGTTTGTAAGTTTGATTTGGAAATTAGGATTAGTTGATTTAGCGATTTGCTGATTAGCAGATAATAATTGTAAATTACTAATTGGCACATTATCAAATTAATATATCATCTTACCACCTTCCCACTGTATCACTTTCCGCCGCACCACTTTTTCAACTACCTTATTCCAATTTCAGATAGGTTCTGAGCGGATAATGATCCGAATATTTCACTTTGTCTCTCCTTGTCCGGTAGGCTTTTATATCTTCGCTGTGCATAATATGGTCAATGCGGAAAAGAAACAGATCTTCGTGATAGGTGACGCCCGGCCCGAAGGCGGTAGAAACATAGGCATCCTTTAATCCTTTCTTCATCCTGTGATAGGCGTATGATATGGGAGTATCGTTGAAATCGCCGCAGATAATAATCCCACGCGTATCCTGCCTGTCGATGAACTGTTTCACTTTTTCAACCTGTTGTGCCCGCATCCGGTAAGCGCCTCCCAACCGCGTGCGGATATTGCTGGCCACCTGTTCGAGCCGTACCGAATCGGTATTCTGAAGAAAATCGCTGTACAATTTTTTATCTTCCGCCTTGATATTGTTCGACTCCAGATGGACGTTGGCCACAGTGTATCTTTCCCCGTCGATATTGATGGTATAAACCGCCGCTCCGTTGTAGGATGACTCGAATACCACCTCATGCGTCTTCTCGATCGGATATTTCGAGAAACATGCCAAGCCGAAAATATGATATTTTCCTGAAGATTCCAAACCGGTGACCGAACGATAGGGGTATTGACTGAGAATTCTGTTTACATCCCGTTGAGAAAAAATGGATTGCCCTGTTTTACTTACGAGATACTCCTGCAGGCAGACAATATCGGCGTCGGTACCGGCAATATAATCGAGTATGGGATGATCGGATGCATCCTTATCCCTCTCTGCAGGAAATCCCTGAACGTTATAAGTCAGTACTTTGACGGCCCCCTCCGGTTCTTTTTCGCTCATAAAATGTAGCGGGAAGAATGTGGTGACAGGCTTGTAACAGAGGAGAATTGCCGCCAGGGATATCAAAGCGAGTTTCCATTTTGAAAAAACTACCCAGAAAACCAGATAGCCGATGTTGACAAGCAGGATCAGACCGAAACCCAATCCGATGTATGAGAACAGATTGGTTTTCAAAGGGGAGACCCTCCATGAAAGGAATGAGCAGAAAAGCAGAATGATGGCCACGACGTTGGTAGCGAAGATGACCCATTTGACCATATCTGTGAATTTTAGTTTCTTATTTCTTGCTCGCATCGAAAAGTTTCCTTTTTTCTTCTGATGATAAACTGCTGTAACCCGATTGTTTCAGCTTATCCAGGATAGCGTCAATCTCTTCCTGTTCCGTATGTTTACGTTCGTTGTACTCCCAGTCGGTTTCGTGTCGGGCATGCTTCACCTTCATTTTCGGTGTATGCCTGCGTGGCTTGAACAGTCCGACAAACCAATCAATCATCCGACTCATCCAGCGGGTAATATCTTTTCCCTTTTTATATTGGATTGCGAAAAAATAGCCTAATAGTGCGCCGCCTATATGGGCTACATGTCCACCGGGATTCATGGGACTTCCTAGTGAGAGAAAGTCGAGTACAAATGCGAAAATGGCAATATAGACAATTCTTACAGGTCCTAAAAACAGGAGGTTCAGTTGTACATCGGGACGATAGAAAGCAGCGCCCATTACAATAGCCATCACCGCTGCCGATGCACCGATCATCCATCCTCTCTCCATTGCCGTATAATAAGGAATGGTATTGAAAGCGATCACATAGAGCATTGCGCCGGCCAATCCTCCTAAGACGTACAGACTACCGAGCGTCCGCCCTGTGAAATATTGCATGAAAATCTGTCCGAACCAATAGAGCCAGAGCATATTGAAGAGCAAATGTAGAAACCCCTCATGCACGAACATGTAAGTAATAGGCGCCCATATCCTATTTAATAATAATGGAATATGAGACGGGACGCCGACAAAGGTAATCAGGTCGACAGCATAAATATTGAACAGGATGAAAATGACATTGACAATCTTCAGTATAATGAAAACGAGGACATTGATAAAAATGAGCCTCGTCATTACGCTGCCCGTCTTATACTTATATTTCAATCTTTCAATAAAATCTGCCATATTTCCGGTCCTTTTTTCTCCAATATAAGATCATGAAAATTCCAAAAAGCATGCCTCCCAGATGGGCAAAATGAGCCACGTTGTCACCCGTACGGTTGGCAACGCCGAAGAACAGTTCCAGCAGGCCGTATCCTATCACGAACCACTTCGCTTTGATGGGAAAGGGAAAAGGTATAATAAATAGTTGCGAATTGGGAAATAACATGCCGAATGCCAGTAGTATACCGAAAACAGCTCCCGATGCGCCTACAGTGACGCTGTTCACCAATGAAAACATTTCTTGAGGCACTATTGTTTGTATCCTTAGAAAAACAACCAGCATCTGAATTAACCCCGCGCCGATGCCGGTAACCAGATAATAGGAGAGGAAACGTTTGGAGCCCCATACCTGTTCCAGTGTTCTGCCGAACATGAAGACTGCGAACATATTAAAAAATACATGGGAGATGGAATAAGGATCATGCAGGAACATATAGGTGACAAGCTGATAGAAGCGGAACTGCTCGGAAGCGATAAAATGTAATCCGAACTGTTGTGAAAGATCAATATCGGCCCTTCTGAGCAATACGAACTGTGCCAGCCAAATGATGCCGTTTACAATGATAATATTTTTTGTCACCGTGGGAAGTATCCCGGCAAAGCTATCCCTTGAGTTATTCATCTTTATAATCAATTGTTGAGCCGCAAAATTACGTATTATTTCGTTGAGAATGCGGATTTTTGCCCCGTAAAAGGTTTTTTTTTACCAAAAACAAATACTTTTTATCATTTTTCTTGATTGTTTTCGATTTATCGCTTATATTTGACGCCAAAATGAGGCTCAGCCTTGACTTAATGTATGTTTAATTTCTTTATTTACGTTTTCTTATGA
>NZ_CALNAT010000211.1 GCF_937873925.1 uncultured Proteiniphilum sp.
AAGAGCGATAGCCGGGAATACGGACGCGCCCGTCTGCATGTGGTGGATGGTAATGATCCCCTGCTGGGATTCATACCTCAGGAGAGCCAGGTGTGGATGTCCCACGGCGATACGATCGTTCGTATACCGGAGGGTTTCCGGGCGATTGCATCAACCGATGATGTAGCTTTGGCCGCTTATAAGGTGGATAATGAAAAAACCTGGGGGGTACAGTTTCATCCTGAAGTATTCCATACCGAACGGGGAACGGAAATATTGGATAATTTCCTCGCTGTTTGCGGTATGAAGAAGGATTGGACTCCTGCCTCATTTATCGAAACGACCGTACAGGAGCTAAAAGAACAATTGGGTGATGATAAAGTGATCCTTGCCCTTTCAGGTGGTGTGGACTCGTCGGTAACGGCAGTGTTGCTCAACAGAGCCATCGGCAGGAATCTTACGTGTATTTTTGTGGATCATGGCCTGTTGCGTAAGAACGAGTTCGAAACTGTCCTGGAGAATTACGAACACCTGGGACTGAATGTTATCGGTATAGACGCAAAACAGTATTTCTACGAAGAACTGAAGGGGGTAACCGATCCTGAACGCAAGCGCAAGATCATCGGGAAAGGATTTATCGATGTTTTCGACAGGGAGGCCCACAAATTGAAAGATATCAAATGGCTGGCACAAGGAACCATCTATCCCGATATTATCGAGTCGCTTTCTATCACGGGGGTTACTATTAAGAGCCACCATAACGTGGGGGGGCTGCCCGAAAAAATGCACCTGAAATTGTGCGAGCCGCTGAAGCTTTTGTTCAAGGATGAAGTGCGTAAGATAGGGCTGGAGTTGGGCATGCAGCCTCACCTGATCCACCGTCATCCGTTTCCCGGGCCGGGGTTGGGAATCCGGATACTGGGGGATATTACCCCTGAGAAGGTACGTATAGCACAGGATGCCGATGATATATTTATTTCGAATCTCCGTTCGACCGGGCTTTATGATAAGGTGTGGCAGGCGGGCGCCATTTTGTTGCCGGTGCAGTCGGTCGGGGTGATGGGTGATGAGCGTACCTATGAGAATACGATTGCATTGCGTGCCGTGACATCGACAGACGCTATGACGGCCGACTGGGCACATCTGCCTTACGAATTTCTGGCGAAAGTATCGAACGAGATCATCAACAAGGTAAAAGGGGTCAATCGTGTGGTGTATGATATTTCATCGAAACCCCCCGCCACCATCGAGTGGGAATAATCCCTGTTACAATTCCGGTTGTTTCAGCTCCGGGTACACAATTCGGGAATGATACATTGTGGCCAGTTTTTCTACAAAAACATCTTTCACGGTCTGTATATCTTTGAAGGTGATGGGTGCTGATTTGAAGTAACCCTCAGCCAACTGGGCGTCAATGATCTTGTCTACCAGGTTGCGCAGGGCCTGTTCCGTATATTCGGGCAGGCTGCGCGACGAAGCTTCCACCGCATCGGCCATCATCATGATAGCGGTCTCTTTCGAGAACGGATTGGGGCCGGGATAACGAAAATCGGCTTCGTTGGCCTCTTTGCCGGGATTGGCATTTTTCCATGAGATATAAAAATATTTGGGCATGCTTGTCCCGTGGTGTGTCTCGATAAAATCGACGATCTGCTGGGGGACATTGTGTTTCTGTGCGATCCTCACTCCATCTTTCACATGATTGATAATAATGCGTGCGCTCTCTTCGAAAGGTAATCCCGCATGAGGATTCATACCCGCCACTTGATTTTCCGTAAAAAATGCGGGATTTGCCATTTTCCCGATGTCGTGATACAGCGCTCCGGTTCTTATCAATGAGGCATTCGCTCCCAGTTTTGCCGCCGCCGCCATTCCCAGGTTAGAGACCTGTAATGAATGCTGGAAAGTTCCCGGTGCTTTTTCAGAAAGATTTTTCAACAGCGGTTTGTTGATGTTGGAGAGTTCTACCAATGAGACGCCGGAAATAAATCCGAATGACCTTTCCACCAGATAGACCAGCGAATAGGAGAACATGATAAAGATGAAGTTGATAAGGAAATAGGCCAGCACCACCCAGTTGATTTCCTTCACGTTTCCTTCCTGGTACAATTCCAGCCCGAGATAGACCAGGATATAGGTGAACAGGATAAAGAAAGAACTCTTGATTAGTTGGGAACGTTCCGACAACTCTTTCAGCATAAATATGGATGCCATGGCCACGCAAACCTGGATGACAATAAATTCGAAGGGGAACGGTACCATGAGGGAACTCATGATGATGGTAATGAGGCTGGCAAACAACGCCGTGCGCGAATCTATAAAGGTGCGGATAAGAATGGTGACGATAGCGTAAGGGATAATATAGATGCTGAAGAGTTCAAACCTTACGGTAACAGCCGTGAGCAGGACAAAGAAGGTTATCAGCAGCACCATAAAAATCACATGTTTCCGGTTGCGGTATTCTGCCGGCCGGAAATAGAGGAGATACGTATAAAATGAGGTAAACATAAATAATATGAGCAGGAACTGTCCAAGCAGCATCCAATGGTTCCTCGTAGTGCCGCCGCTCCGTTCCTCCGTTACCCGTTTCAGTGAAGAGAGTATGTTGTATGTCTGTGCATCGACAATTTCACCCTGGTCGATAATGCGTTGGCCCCTTTGCACCATCCCCCGGCTGATATCGACCTGTTGAATGAATTCATTTTCCGCCTTTTCCGAGGTAGCCATATCAAACAGCACATTTTCGCGGATATATTCATTGATGTTGGCGGCTTTGAGGATATTGGCGTCGATCCCGCCCTTGCCGACGATCAGGATGGAATCCAG
>NZ_CALNAT010000212.1 GCF_937873925.1 uncultured Proteiniphilum sp.
CTTTGTCATCGCGCTTGGTTGAATATTTGCGCATGGCTGTGTAGCTTTTCACCTTGTCCAGCTGTTTCGAACCGTTAAACACAGTTACTTCCAAATCATACAAGAAAGGATCATTAGGCGACCATAACCGGGGATTCGTCGGCATGGACACTTCAACCGGCTGGTTGTTGATAGACTGTCCGGTAGCCACAACACGGGAACCCTCCATCACTTTCACTTCGATCCTATCGGAAGAAGCTGGTTGATTGATAAACGCTTCAACATTTATGATGTTCTTATCGATGTCCGGTGTAATCTTTACATTTTCAATGTACTTCTCCGGAACAGGTTCCATCCATACGGTTTGCCAGATGCCGCTTACCGGAGTATACCATATACCGTGCGGATTATTTACCTGTTTTCCCCGGGGCTGGTATCCCTGGTCGGTTCCGTCCCATACTTTCACGATCATTTTGTTCGCTCCGCTTTTCAAAGCGGGTGTTACGTCAAATGAGAACGGAGCGTATCCGCCGGTGTGTTGTCCTACCTTAACGTCGTTTACCCAGACATCGGCTTTCCAGTCTACAGCTCCAAAATGAAGCAGGATCCTGTTGTTTTTCCAGTTGGAAGGAACGGTGAACTCCCGTTGATACCAGAGCTCGTTCTCGCTTCCTAATCTTTTCTGCACGCCCGACAAACTCGATTCAACAGCAAACGGAACAAGGATTTTTCCATCGAAAGAAGTCGGGGTTTGTTTACCGACCGGTAAAATGGCATAATCCCACAATCCATTGAGGTTCTCCCATTGGGAGCGCTCCATGATGGGCCGGGGGTATTCCGGCAATACGTTGTCCACATCAATCTGTGAAGCCCAACGGGTTTTAAGCCTGTCTCCCGCCGGTTTCCACTGAGCGGAAAGTGAAAGCGTTGTTGCAAGCAAAATGAATACGACTAACTTTGATTTCATGCTGATATTATTTTAATGAATTAATATTTTTATTCCACGAAAATAGTTATTTTAGAAAGAATAACAAAGGACTCCAGGGAGTAAACGATGTCTAACGGATTCAATACTTGGAAACGGCTAATTTCGGTATCAGGTATTCTTGGGAAATATAGAGTTTATCCACCTCCCCTTCTTGTTTGAATTCTACTTTTCCGATATACATCTTTCGCGGATGTATATTTTTATCGTCATGATGTGCATGAAAAACTATTCGCAGATTCCTCTTTTTATCCCGGAATAATGCGCTATGCCCTACACCGATCAGATTACCGGGTTTCTGCAGCAGGGGATTATTCGGATACTTTGTCCATTCACCCATGATATCCGTGGCGGTAGCGCACCCAACGCCATAGAACGGACTTTCATAGCTGTTTGCAGAATACGTCATGTAATACATACCGTTATGTTTTGTTACGAAAGCACCTTCATTTACCCTGGGCCATACTTTTTCCCATTCTTGAGATACATGAATGCACGGATGTAACGTTTGCTTTTTGATGGTTATCAGATCCTCTTCCAGTTCTGCGACCCAGATATTTAGCCCGTCATTAAACCGATCGAAGAAAAGGTAAGGAGTTCCGTCATCATCGATAAACAGAGAATTATCAATTGTCTTTTCACCTTCCAGCATCGGTTTTTTTACCTCTTGGATAAACGGACCCAGCGGAGAATCAGAAGTTGCCGCACACATATGTTCTTCTGCCGTATAATACATGTAAAACTTTCCGTTTACGGAATATACTTCAGGCGCCCAAAACCATTTCTCACCAAAAGAGTTATCCTTGTGCAAGGCGAGAGCCGGAGCCTTTTTCCACTCTTCAAGATTGTCTGATGTGTATACTTCAATTCCATCTTCAGCCTGAGTGCCGTAAGCGTAATATACGCCTTGATGCAGCATGATAAACGGATCGCCCAACGAAACAGGAGTGGTGTGGCGAATCGTTTCAACTGCCTTGTCAACACCTTTGCAGGACGATACGATTAGGAGCAAACCAATAAACAGCATGTAGCGGTATGTTTTCATCTCTGTTGTAATTTTTAAATACCTCCCCCGGCTAGAGGTAGTCAGTAGGAGAAGCGTAGTTATTTTACGAAAATAGTTAAAATGTTTAAAAAAATAATACTTTTTTGTCAAAAGCCTGTTAGTCCGTTTAATCTAAAAGTTTACAGCCCAGCGATTGTTTTCAGATTTTACTCTTTCAAGGATGGATGCTTGTAAACCCAGGTAAAAAAAAGGCGACCCAAAAAAATGATCGCCCTGCTTTTGTCACAGAAAAATATTATAATTCCTCGTCAATAGCTGCAATTTTTTTCACCAGCAGATCGAGTTCTGATTTTATCTTTTTCATCTTTTGGTTCATGTCGTCCACCAGGTTATTGCCTTTTTTCGACGAGACCGATAAGAAGCCGATGTTGTTTTCGTACGTCTGTAATTCCGTTTTCATACGCTCGTACTGGCGCATCAGCCTTTCGCGTTCGCGCAGCAACTGGCCTTTGGCATTATCCGATCTGGCTATATCGGAGATATTCGACTTAAAGCTGTCCAGTTTCCTGTCGGTCTTGTCAATGTTCAACCTGTCAAACTGAGCTTCTGTTGCATCATAGAACTCTTTGTAAGCCCTGTCCTTGACCTTGAACGGCACGTGTCCGATCCCGTACCACTCATCCATAAGCTCCCTTAACAGCGGCAATGCTTGCTCAGGAGTCAGGGAAACATCCAACTTGTTGATCTTTTCTACTACCTCTTTTTTCTTTTCAAAGTTTTTAGCCTCTTCATCGTGTTGAGTAGAGGTGTGGAGTTTCTTCTGTTCAAAGAAATAATCGCATGCGGAAATAAACCGTTTCCATGTGCTGTCAACATACTTTCGGGGAACGATACCGATCGTTTTCCACTCTTTCTGGATGGAGATCATTTCCTGCGTTGTTTTTTTCCAATCCTGACTATCCTTCAATGCTTCGGCACGTTCACACAGGGCAATTTTCTTTTTCAGGTTTTCCTCCATTTCGCCGTGCATCGATTTGTAGAAATCGTTTTTATTACGGAAAAAGAAGTCACAGGCAGCACGGTAACGGTCGTATATTTTGGTGTTCCATTTTTTTGGCACATAGCCTATCTCACGCCATTGCTTCTGAATATCAAGAACTTCCTTGATCTTGTTGTTCCAATCCCTAACGGAGTTTAATTTCGAATAGTCGATGGCTTCAAGCGTTTCGC
>NZ_CALNAT010000213.1 GCF_937873925.1 uncultured Proteiniphilum sp.
TTCCGCTGGATGACGACTATGAGCCCGACCTGACGGAAGAGCGCATCATCAACTGGGTGGAAACCCTGAAACCCTATTTCGAATAGATCCTGTATTCCCAGGGTTTCAGTTCCATTTCCTCCACAGGATACACTTCGGATGAATCCGGGAAAGAAGAAAATCCTTCACCCGGTATTTTCGCGTTAAATTTCACATTTACCGTTTCCCGGCTGAAATTGAAAACGCAGACCACTTCGTTTTCATTGTTCATGCGTCTGAATGCCCATACATTTTCAGGGCAGTCATTGGGTATCTCTGTCATTTCCCCGTCACGCTCCTGAGCCAATAACGCTTTGTTCCGTTTTTTAAATGTATTCAGTTTCGTATAGAGGTCACTGAATCCTTCTTTATCATCCCAATCGATAATATCCTTCTCAAAAAACGCCAGCCGGCGGTTCAATCCCGTTTCCTGTCCGCTATATATCAAAGGTATGCCCGGAAGCATATAGGTCAGCACCGCAAACGGTTTGGCCCCTTCCCCCATCCGTTCGAATTCCGTACCGCTCCATGAATTTTCATCGTGGTTAGAGGTAAAATACATCGGTATGGCATTGGAAGAAAAACGATTGTTCATCCTGTGCAGGGAAGAACGTAATGAATCGACATTCTCTTTCCCCTGGGCCACGTTGTTCATCTTATGATGGAAATCCCAGGCGTAATAGGCATCAAACACCGACTCGTTCAGTTCCGGTTTCTCCGCTTCGGCCAGCAGGAAGATATCCTGATTCAGCATAGTAAGTGAATCTTTTACCGCCTCCCAGAAATCGGTAGGAATTTCACCGGCCACATCACAACGGAATCCGTCGATACCGGTCTCCCGGATCCAGAATTTCATCGCTTCGATCATTGCTTCCCGCATCTCAGGGACAGAATAATCCAACTGCGCGATATCAGTCCAGTCGTACATAATATTCAGATTTCCCAGACTGTCTCTCACGTACCAATCGGGATGGGGCTCCACCCACACGGCATCGCGGGAGGTATGGTTGGCCACCCAGTCGAGGATCACCTTCATCCCCAGCTCCTGCGCCTGTTTCACTACTGCTTTAAAATCGGCCAGCGTTCCGAACTCATTGTTTACCTCAGTATAATCTCTGATGGAGTAATAACTGCCCAGCGTGCCTTTACGATCTTTTTCACCAATCGGTTGCACCGGCATAAACCAAAGAATGTCCGCTCCCAACTCCTTTAGTCTGGGCAGATGCTCCGAAAAAGCGTTGAATGTCCCTTCAGGCGTATATTGCCGCGTATTTACCTCATAGATTACCGCATCGTATACCCATTCCGGATGTGCATTTTTTACACCGTTTTCTTTCTCCTGACTCCTGTTTTGATTACCGCACGCCATTAACAGCGCCGGCAAAAGAAATAGTAGAAATATTTTTTTCATATAAGTTCTCATTTCAATTTGTCGAATCATCTCATTAGTCTCATTGGCACATTGGCGTATTAATCCCACACACCTTACTACCTTATCTCTTTCTAAGTCGGTAAATATCATCCTTATCCTGCACGAAAAAGACGGAGAAGGCTCCCATAATCAGGGAACAACCGGCAAGTACCATCGTCAGGATCACCTCTCCATGAAACAGGTCACGGGTAATAGACCCGAGGATACTGGCAGCCAGTATCTGGGGTATCACGATAAAAAAATTGAAGATTCCCATATAAGTACCCATCTTCCCGGCCGGCAGCGCACCGGTGAGGATCGCGTAAGGCATCGAGAGGATGCTGCCCCAGGCGAAACCCACCCCTATCATAGGAATAAGCAGCATACCCGGGTCTTTGATAAAATAAAGTGAGATAAAGGAAATTCCCCCATACGCCAGCGCTACCGCATGGGTCGATTTCCGGCCTATCTGCCGGGCAATCACGGGGAGAAGGAAGGCAGTTACAGCAGAAACGCCATTGTATACGGCGAACAACACGCCTACCCAGTTCGCTCCCTGATTGTACAATGCAGATGTGGAATCGGTAGTGCCGTACACATGTTGTGTAATGGCCGGCGTGGTATAAATCCACATGGCATAGAATGCCAGCCAGGAAAAGAACTGCACGACAGCCAGCTGTCCCATTGTCTTCGGCATATGCAACAGATCGTTCATGATCCCCACTAATCCTGTCGGTTCGTCCGACTTTCCCCTGATAAGCCCGGAGAGGATCAGGATAATGCCGAAAATGAGTAATAGCCCTCCCACAATAAAAAGCTGTTCATTTTGATTGCCCAGGTCGGTAAACATGATCAGCAAAATGGCAGCAAGGCCTATAACAGTCCATACGGCTCCGTTCTTTAAAAACTGGGACGGCGTTACCGGCGCTTTCACCAACGTTTTCACACCGGTGGTTCTTTCCTTCTCCTCCTCAAAGGCAACCAGTTCTTCGGGAGAGTACTCCTTCGATGTAAAAACGGTATAAAGTACTGAAGCAAGCAGTACTATTCCGCCTATGTAGAACGATAATTTTACCGACTGGGGAATTACTCCCTCTGGGGCTATGTTGGAAACACCGAACCAGTTGGTCAGCATATAAGGTAAAGCCGAAGCCACCACGGCGCCGGTACCGATAAAGAAACTCTGCATGGCGAAACCCATCGTCCGCTGCTCGGTGGGAAGATTATCGCCCACAAACGCCCTGAACGGCTCCATGGAGATATTGATGGAGGCATCCATGATCCATAACATTCCGGCAGCGATCCAGAGAGAGGGGGAGTTGGGCATAAAGAACAGCGCCAGTGTGGTAAAGAGGGCCCCTATCATAAAATAGGGGCGCCTGCGTCCGAAACGGTTCCAGGTCTTGTCACTCAAATGCCCGATAATGGGCTGCACAATCAATCCGGTGATGGGAGCGGCGATCCATAGAATGGGTATATCTTCCACCCTTGCACCGAGGGTCTCGAAAATGCGGCTCACGTTTGCATTCTGCAAGGCAAAACCGAATTGAATACCCAAAAAGCCGAAACTCATGTTCCAGATCTCCCAAAAAGATAAATGTTTTTTCTTCATGTTGTAGATTATCAATGATATAAATTTACTTCATATGACCCTATTTATTTTTAACACCAAGGTCGTATGGAACTTTTTCGTTACATTTTACCGGATTTATTAACTAAAACAAATATACAATCTTTTCCCGGCCCGAAAATATCTTTTTCCGTAAACTATCCGGTTTTTCCATGCAATCGTGTGCATTTGATTACCGAATTGTCGCCGAACAGCTATTGAATTACGACTGAATAATTATTTTCTGGTCGAACCCTTGATAACCAGTTCGGTCTTGATCAACCGGCTTACGATACCCGGCTTGGTCTCTTTCCCTTCAATACGGTTAATGAGCAGCCGTGCCGCTACTTTCCCCATTTCGAACCCACGCTGGTCTACCGTGGTCAGTGTCGGATCCGTTACCTCCGTGATGTAACTGTTGGTAAAACCGCACACCGATACATCCCCGGGTATCCTGAACCCTGCGGATTTCGCGATCTGCACACAATAGGCGGCTACCTCATCATTGACACAGAAAAATGCATCCGGAGGGGGATCGAGCTGCAACATGCCGGGTATTACCTCTTTTGCCAGCTTTATCGTATCGCATACCCTGTTCATCTCTTTTCCGATAGGGATCCTATGCTTCCGTAATGCGTCTTCATACCCCATACGCCGGTTATTGGCGATAGGCATCGATGGATGGGAGCCAAGGAATGCAATTCGTTCACATCCCGTCCCTATCAGATATTCCACGGCATTAAAGGCGCCCGCATAGTCGTCTACTACCACTTTATCGGTGTTGATACCCGTGCAGATCCGGTCAAAAAAAACAAGATGGATATTATTGTCAATGATCTCCTGAAAATGATCGTATCGGCGTGTCTCTTTCGACTGTGAAGCCAGAATTCCGCATACGCGTGCATCAAGCAAGGTTTCCACACTTTTCACTTCCCGCTCATAATCTTCCTGGGAATGGCAGAAGAGCAGTTTATAACCTTCGCTCTCTGCTTCCTGCTGAATACCTGAGAGTACAGTAGAAAAGAAATAGTGCACAATCTCCGGCACAATTACGCCGATGGTATTATTCCGGTTTGTACGGAGTTGAAGGGCCAGTACATTGGGTTTATATCTGTGTTCCTCCGCATATTTCTGTACAAGCCTTCTTGTATCCTCACTGATAGCAGGATGATCCTTCATTGCTCTCGAAACGGTGGATGGAGCAAGATTGAGTGCCTGGGCAATATCTTTCAGGGTAATTTGTCCCATATAAAATATATTTTCTTAAAGTTAGACTATTTTATACGATTTATTTATTTCATTTCAGTGTATGGAACTCACGATAATCAGGTAAGCTTATCCTTGGTTCATTTAGCTTAACGAAATAGTTTCTCAAAAATAGAGAAAAAATGGGAAGAAAGCAACAGATATTTTCTACTTTTGTCTCAATAATTAACTTACCCCTATGACCGAAAACAAGAAATGCACCTTACAGGTCCAGGCAGAGACCGGTAAACTGGAAGCCGTGCTGGTTCATTATCCCGGCGCCGAAGTGGAAAACATGACTCCCCGGCACGCACAGAGAGCCTTATACAGCGATATACTGAACCTTTCCATTGCCAGGAGGGAATACGACCAGCTACTGGCTGTGTTAAAAAAAACGTCGGATGTGTACGAGGTTTCGGATCTACTGACAAAGGTATTGGAACATGAGCATCTGAAGAGCGATCTGATCCGGAAGACATGTAGTACGGAACAGGCGACGGAATATATCGATTACCTGATGGACCTTCCCCCTTCCACCCTCGCAAAAGTGCTGATCGAAGGACTCCCCCTCAGGATCAATACGCTGACCGATTTCCTGCGTGAAGAGTATTACGCCCTGAAACCGCTCTACAACTATTATTTCACACGCGACCCCTCGGCCGTTATCGGGAACAATGCGCTGGTCTGCAAGATGGCCAATACAGTTCGTATACGGGAATCGCTGATCATGGACGCCATCTTCAGGAGCGATCTCTTTTTTAATGCCAATGTGGTGAACAGCTATGATCTGTCGCAAAACAACCCGCTGGTAAAGATAGAGGGCGGCGACATACTGGTTGTGAGAGACGACATTTTGCTGATCGGCAACGGCATGAGAACCAGCACCCAGGGAATAGACCTGTTGGTACGGGAGTTCTGCAAGACCGACGCGGGGAAAAAGCATGTCGTCGTCCAGCAACTACCGGAATCACCCGAATCGTTCATCCATCTCGATATGGTCTTCACTATGCTCGACGAAGACAAAGCAATGATCTATAAACCACTGATAATGAACAGCTCCCCCTATCAGACCGTACACATGCAGATCGATAATGGCAAGGTGACAAAGATCTCTCCGGCGAGCAGTATTTTGAACCTGTTACGAAAACTGGGAGTCGATCTGATGCCGATTGTATGTGGCGGCAAAGCCGATGATTGGGATCAGGAGCGGGAACAGTGGCATAGCGGCGCTAATTTCCTGGCTATTGCTCCCGGCAAAGTGATCTCTTATGCACGAAATATTCACACATTAGAAGAGCTGAACAAGAACGGGTTTGAAGTGATAAAAGCCGCCGATATCATCAGCGGTCAATGGGATATTGCTTCCGCAGGCAATTGTGTGATCACCCTCGAAGGGTCGGAACTTCCCCGCGGGGGTGGCGGCCCAAGATGCATGACAATGCCCCTGCGCCGTGCCGAATCATAGAATATCCTTTATTTCGGCCAGCGTCTGCACGGTATACGTAGGTTCAAAACCCACCGGAGCCAGGCTCCCGGGGTTGAACCATATCTGTGCGATACGGCTCTGATACGCTCCCACGATATCGGCATCCCAACTGTCACCGATCATCACGGTCTGGTCCCGCCGCGAATTGGTATTCTTCAATGCATAGGTAAATATATCGGGATGCGGTTTATTGATTTCCGCATCCTCGGAAAGGATAACTTTGTCGAAATAAGGCTTCAGTCCCGAGTTTTCGATCTTTTTGAACTGGACCTCCCTGAATCCGTTGGAAAGAATATGCATCCTGTATCTGGATTTCAGGTAGTCCAGCAGATCCAGCGTCCCATCGATCAGTCGTGTTTTGCGGGTGGTCCTTTCCAGAAAATCGGCGCTTAATCTCTTTGCATACTCAGGGTCATCGATCCCGAATGCTCTCACAGGCGTCAGAAAACGCTCTACGATGAGCGTTTCTTTAGTAATCTCCCCCTGCCTGTATAAATCCCAGAGATGATGATTGCCGGGCATATAAATGTTGTAGTATGCTTCAAACGTAGGATAGAATTTCCCATACCCGTAATCGCGGTAAATTTCCTCCAGGCACTCTTTTCCGTTTCTATGGATATCCCATAGGGTATCATCCAGATCAATAAAAAGATTCTTGTATTGCATCAGTAAAAAATCACGGAGTGGTTTCCGGCCACTCCGCAATGTTATTTTTCAGTTTATCGTGATCAATTCGTTATCAGTTCACTTCAATAATAAGATATTTGGTAAGGCTCCAGAAACGCTGTGTATCGGTGATCTGGAAAGTGAGTTTCCCGTCGCTACCCTTTACAAATTCATAAGTACCTTCGGGATGTGTAGACCATAACTTGCCTTTTGAGGCATACAACGGGATCTCCGTCACTTCGCGGATATCGATTTTCAGGAAGTAATCCTTATTGAACGTATCCTGCAGCACACGCGTCTGTTGCAGGAACCCACCCGAAAGTATCTTCTGGTCTTTCAGTTCAGTGGCCGTGCCAAAGACATAGTAAGCTGTATGCAATGATCTGTCCTGATCCCGGATAGTGGCTGACTGGTTTTCAGTTTCAACCGCCAGGGAGGCGATATCCTGCGAAAGTTGGGTGATCTGCTCATCTTTCTGCGCCAACTGGCTCTGTAATTCCACCAGGCGGGAGGCGCTCTCCTTCATTTCGTTATTCAGCCGGGTGATGGTATTTTTCAGCGATGTTATCTCCTTGTTGTTCCCGCTGTATTTCCTGTTCAGTTCATCCAACTGGGCCTTGTTTCGTTTCAGGATATCGTTGATCATCTTGAAATTCTCATTCACCCTGTCGCGGGTATCCTTGTTCATTTCACCTTCCTGTGCCGACTGGGTGGAAATATATTTTTCCGCCTCCCTGATCCTGGCAAAATTATCTTCCACCTCACTGATCACAGCCATCATCTCAGCCGCCTCGGCTTCGGTTCCGGCAGACTGCTGTAACAAAGAGTCACGTTGAGCCTGAAGCTCCTTATACTCTTTCGATTCCCTTACGTTTGTACATGAAACGATGAGTCCCATAACAAAAAACAATATTCCAATCTTTTTCATTTTTATAATCAATTTCTTAATACTTAAAGGTGTATGAAACCATGCGGGACCAAGACTACTAGAAATCAAGAACCAAGATAAATATATCAGTGAAGAAATTAAAATCAAAACGCAGAAACTGAGATGTCTTGATTCCTGGCTCTTTGTTCTTTCCTCTTGATTACCATGTCCGGTTTCGTACAATCATTTAATTAACGATTAACTCTCAAAATAGTTTGATTATCAAATTCTCATTTTCCCGCTACGACAATAACAAATTCCCCCTTCGGCTCATTTCCGGTAAAATGGGCGATCAATTCACCCAGAGTACCTCTCACCGTTTCCGCATAGACTTTCGATATCTCCCTCGATACCGAAGCCGCCCGGTCATCACCCAAATTCTCCGCAAGATGGGAAAGTGTTTTCACCACGCGGTACGGTGATTCATAGAAAATCATGGTCCGGTTCTCCTCCGCCAGTTGCTTCAACCGTGTCTGTCTCCCTTTCTTCTGCGGCAGAAAGCCTTCGAAACTAAAGCGCTCTGCAGGCAAACCCGATTCCACAAGGGCGGGCACAAACGCAGTCGCTCCGGGAAGACACTCCACATCCACCTCCTCCTGTACACAGGCCCGCACAAGCAGAAAACCGGGATCGGAAACGGACGGTGTGCCGGCATCCGATATTAATGCGATGTGATCTCCGGCTTTTATCCGCTCTACCACATGGGCTACTGTCCGGTGTTCATTGAATTTATGGTGGGATTGCATGCGCGTTTCTATGCCGAAATGTTTCAACAGGATACCGCTGGTACGCGTATCTTCCGCCAGGATCAGATCGCATTCTTTCAGTATCCTGATCGCTCTCAGGGTAATATCTTCCAGATTACCTATCGGTGTGGGCACCACGTATAGTTTCCCCATGCTCCCTGCCTTCCTGCTCACTCAAAACCCTTTTTGATGATCCGGAGAAACTCCTTTACCGTCTGATCTTCGAAATTCCAATCCCGCTCATCCTTCAAATAGATCTCAGCTTCTTCAAAGTTTCCCAATGCATTTAACCTGTCCATTACATTATTCATCTCAGAGCGGTTGTTATTGAACAGTTCCCTCTGGAACAAGAAACGGTCATTGAGGCTGATCCCCCTTTTCAGATCCAGTAACGCAGGCGGCGCCTGGATGATATCGTTCAAAGAGCGCATCACGGATTTTTCCTTTCCATTCTTTTCGGAGGGGTCCGGCCCTGTCCCGGCGGGAGGAGGAGGTACGGCTCCGGTGATCCGTGGATCCTTGTATTCGGGCAGGACTATTCTTTCAGTAAAGCTGACTCTTTCCTGTACTGGGAGAATATCATCCGTTTCCGCCGAAGGATACTCCGGGTGATTTGAATGTTCCGACTGCTCTGAATATTCCGGTTGATCCAAAAAATCCGGCTGTGCCGGCAATATACCCGGTTGATCCGCATGTGCCTCTGCAACCTCAGGTTTATCCCGGGGAGCCTGTTCCCGGTTTTCGGGGACTTCCTCTACCGCTTCTTTTTTCTTTTCATACGCCGGTTCCCGGACAGCATTGTTCCGTCCGTCCGATTCCGACAGAAACCTTACCAACCGCTCCATCTGCCTCTTCATCTCTCCGATCTGCATCAGTTCCAGTTCATGGAGCGACCGCGATATCTTCTCTAACCGGTCGAAAGAGGCGCTGAAAAACGAGAAAGGCAACGTATCGCTTTCCTTGACCGACAGGAGGCGTTCTTCCAATAATTTCAGATCACTCAAAAGTTGATCGATATATTCTTTTCTTTTTTCCGACATCTGATATCCTTATTACCGGGGATTTCATTACAGACTCACATTGAGCGGTATTCCCGGTATTTGCAACTTACAAAAGTAATCATTATTTGGAAAGCTCCACAAAATCATCGGGCAAATTCACAAGAAATAACTTCCGGGAACTACGGGTAATGGAAGTGTAAAGCCAACGGTAAAAGTTCTCACCCATATAGGATTTCTGGATATACCCCAGATCAAGGAACACATTCCTCCACTCCCCACCCTGCGCCTTATGGCAGGTAACAGCGTATCCGTACTTCACCTGCAATGCATTGAACCAGGGATTGGACTTCACTTTCATGTACCTCAACTGTTTCCGGGATATATCGGCATAATCTTCCATCACATTGGCAAAAAGACGCTCGTTTTGTTCGCGCGTAAGCCCGGGGACCTCGGTATACAGTACATCCAGAATGATTTTTGCCTCGAATTCAATCTCATAATCGCGATGATACAACAGCACATTGCAAAACCTGAAACCATACATTTCCTCCTCTCCCTTCACACGCCGGACTTCTACAAACTCTCCGTTAGCCAGAAAATCGATATCTTCGAAACCATCTACCCAGAAATAGCTGTTCTTGGTGATCATCAGCATATCCCCCGTGGAAATCTCCTCTTCCCGGTATAATACCCTGTTCCTGATCCCGTTATTATAGGCGTTCACCCGCTTATTGGAGCGGGAAATGACGATAGTCTCCTCCATCCCGTCCTTCCGGTAAGCATTGGAGATCTCATCGATCAATTCAGTTCCTGTGATCCGCATTACATCTGCAAAGCCATTCACTTTCAGTTTCGGATATTCATCCGTTTTTTGAAATCTTAACGCATTTCTCAGCGCCGTAGCATTATGCAGGATACCCGACTCCTCCTCCTGGCGTACGATCTGGGTCAAAGTCGCCTCTGCAACCTCCAGTGAGTAAGAACGCAGTATATCTTTGTCGAGCGCGGGGCTATGCTCCTGTTTCACCGGTGGTAACTGCGCGCTGTCGCCCATAAGCAATATCCTGCATCCTTCGGCCGAATAAACATATTCTATCAGGTCGTCCAGCAACCTCCCCGTTCCGAAAATGGAGAAATCGGACGATTCATTATGGATCATCGATGCCTCATCCACAATGAAGAGCGTATGCTTATGCAGGTTTTCGGAAAGGGAAAAATGGGGTGTCCCTTCGGCAAACTTCTGTTGACGGTATATCTTCTTATGAATGGTAAACGCTTGTTGGGCGGCGTAGCCCGAAAAAACCTTCGCCGCCCTTCCCGTAGGCGCCAATAAAACGGTTTTTTGCCTGAATTCGGTCATCGTTCTTACAAGACTCCCGATAAGGGAGGATTTTCCCGTGCCCGCATATCCTGTAAGCAAAAAGATATGGTCATCGATCCCTGAAAAAAGAAAACCGGCAATCTTTTCCAGGGCTTTCATCTGGTCGTCTGTGAAGTTAAACGGGAAATTTCCGCTGATTTTCTCAATAAAAAACCGATTTACCATTTTTTTTGGTATTTTTTCCCGTAAAAGTAGCACAATTATCATTCTTTTTCTAAATTTGTAGTCTAAAATCCGAAAGTCAAAATTTAAACAGTATAAATATTAAAAAGGAAAAGTCCATGAAAGTTATAATGAGAGTGCTTTTAGCAGTAGCCATTATTCTTTTGGCTTATGTTAGCTGGAGAAGTATCCAAGAAACCGAAGATTTTAATGCGGAGGTAGCAAAACGTGACCGGGCCGTTATCCAACGTTTGGTGGATATCCGTACGGCGCAAGTCGCTTTGCGTGCCCGGAGCGGTTCTTACACAGCCAGTTTTGACACACTGACCCATTTCGTAAAAGACGGAAGAATTGCTACAGTTGTAAAAGCAGGAGATCTCACCGAAGCTCAGTTGGAAGCGGGTATGACAGAAGTGAAAGCCATGCAGATAATTAATTCGGGCAACGAAAAAGCCATAAGGGATGCAGGTCTTTGGGATGAAGCAAAAAATGCTCCTCAATTAGTGAGAGACTCTATTTTCTCCCCTGCCGTGGAAGTCTTGTATCCGAATCGCCGCAATTTCAGCCCCGATTCTCTGGCATTCGTACCCTATGGGAACGGAGCTAAATTCGAGATGGCGGTCGACTCGCTGATCACCGCATCGGGTTATCCCATCCAGGTGTTTGAGGCAAAAACACACTACTCGGTCTATTTGGGAGATCTCAACAAAAAATTACTGGATCAGAAAATCCAGGAGGTGCTCGATCGTCCGGGTAACAAATATCCCGGATTGCAGGTGGGTTCACTTGAAGTGGCTAACAATAACGCCGGTAACTGGGAATAACGGCCTCCCGGCGTCAACGTATGTTTTTACCTGAAAATATCGATCTGGCATATTCGGAAAGATACAATTTATCCATTCGGCTGTCGCCGAATGGATTTTCTTTTTGTATTTATTGTCCGGGAGATCCAACTATTTTTCATTTTCAGGAAACCGCATTAGGAGGTAAACTTTCCTATATAGATAATATCAAAAAACTGATTTTCGACCTTGGCTTTTTTAGCCAGGCTTTTAATCAGGTAACCGTTACCATCGTTTCCCCTTTTTACACGCTGGTTCCCGAAGATTATTTTGAAAAGAAACGGATTGAAGAGATCTTCCGGTTCAATTTTCATGACACGAATGGAATTATTCTCACGGACAGTACTCCGGACAGTGAGCTCCGGACTCTTTTCAATGTCGATGAAGAGGTACATTCATTCCTTTCCCGGAATTTATGGAACCCGACATTCCATCATCACAGTTCCCGTCTTACCCATCTGTTCAAATCCCACAGGGGCAATGAAAATGGAAAATGCTGCTTCGCCGATTTTCACGACAAATATGTAACTACAGTCTCTTTTTCAGGCAACAAACTGATCTCTACCAATACGTTTCAGGCAACCGATCCTCACGACGCTACTTATTTTATCGCGAGTGTGTGGGAGAAACTCGCTTTCGACCAATCTACAGACAGGCTTTTTATTTCCGGTGATATCGATTCCCAAAGAGCAACAGTCGACCTGCTCAGAAAACTGATCCGGCGGGTGGAACAGGTGGCATTGAATCCGAAGGTGATGTTGACAGAAGGACAAAAGAGAACGCTCCCTACTGATATATTGGCTGACCTATGCGTATAATCGGAGGAAAATACAAGTCCAGAAGAATTCAGGTTCCACCAAATCTGAAAGCTCGTCCTACGACTGATTTTGCCAAAGAGGGGCTTTTTAATGTCCTCAATAATCTTTTGGACTGGGAAGAGACGGCTGCCCTGGATCTTTTTTCCGGAACGGGGAGTATAGCTTTTGAATTGATTTCGAGAGGATGCACGTATGTAGT
>NZ_CALNAT010000214.1 GCF_937873925.1 uncultured Proteiniphilum sp.
TCGATCTGGACAGTTGCAGGGAAATGGGGGAAACGATATTTGTTTCCTCCAGCGAATTGCCTCCTTTCCTTTGTTTTGCTAACACACTAAGGATAGCACGAAATCGCCTGTTCAAGTTAGATTAGATACATAATATAGTTTATTAATTATTACGGCAGGAGATGCAATTTTTATTGAATAAGATAAAAGGTACTAAAATAAAAAATCTTCCGTGGCAGCCCAAGCCGGAGGGAAGTACGGCACCAGTCTGGAGATATGGCGGCAATCCGATTATCCGATGCGACGCCACTCCGACTTCCAATAGTGTCTTTAACTCCGCCGTGGTGCCTTTCGGAGACGGTTTCGCCGGGCTGTTTCGATGCGACAGCAGGGCCGTGAGCATGGATCTTTACCCGGGTTTCAGCAGGGACGGAATCCACTGGGACATTCGTCCGGATCCCGTTCGCTTCGAGGGGGATCCGGAAGTCACCCGGCGCGAGTACCGGTATGATCCGCGCGTATGTTTCCTCGGCGATCGGTATTATATCACTTGGTGCAACGGCTATCATGGGCCGACCATCGGACTCGGTTATACTTTCGATTTCAAGACTTTTAACCAGATGGAGAACGCCTTTCTTCCCTATAACCGGAACGGCGTCCTGTTTCCAAAGAAGATCCATGGGTATTACGCCATGCTCAGCCGGCCGAGTGACACGGGCCACACGCCGTTCGGGGACATTTTCTACAGCGTCAGCCCGGATCTTACCTTCTGGGGAAAGCACCGCTTCGTGATGGGCGCGGTGCACGGGGACCGATCCGCCTGGCAGTCGACAAAAATCGGCCCCGGGCCTGTGCCGATCGAAACGGACGAGGGATGGCTCCTGATTTACCACGGGGTCATCACAACCTGCAACGGCTTTGTCTACCGGATGGGCTGCGCTCTTCTGGACGCGGACGAACCTTGGAAGGTCAGGCTCCGCTCCCGCTTTTATATCCTCGGCCCCAGAGAAGAGTACGAGCGGGCGGGAGACGTGCCAAACGTGACATTTCCCTGCGCTGCCCTTACAGACTCCGCGACGGGGCGCATCGCCATCTATTATGGGTGCGCCGACACGGTGACCGGGCTCGCCTTTACGACAATAGGGGAACTGATGAACTATATGAAGAGATATCCGCTATGAGGAAGGAGAAATTTTCTGTGAAGGAAAAGATATTGGCGGCTTACTGCCTGGACAAAAACGTAAAAGAAGTCACGAAGGATGATGCTTGCAAATTAAACCGTTTGAACATTGCTTCCGGTAGTATCAAGGACGGAATGCCACATCTGATTTCGAAAGAAGGAGTTGGCCGCATTGATAAACTGAGAAGATGGAACCCTACTCTACGTTGTTCCATCTGCTTTGGGGGCGAATACTCCACGCCGTGCCGAACGGAAGATGGACGGGAAAGAATTGCTCAAACTCTAACCGATATAGCCGTCCGGTACCGCCTTGATGGTATTGACATTGACTGGGAATATCCGTGCTGTGGTGAAAATGGGTTTGTAGCAGATCCTGCTGACCGTGACAATTACACACTTCTTCTTGCGTCAATTCGACAAGCAATGGATATTTCGGGATCAGGACGCCGTCTTTTATTGACCAGCGCCGTTGGGGCTGGTCAATATTTTATCGACAGCACCAGAATGGATCAGGCTGAGAAATATCTGGACTGCATTTATTTGATGACCTACGATATGCGGGGACCGTTCCAAGTTCTGACCGGCCACCACACCAACCTGTTCCAACCGATAGGTGATATCTTTACAGATAGCGTTGCTTCTTCTGCGCAGATGTTTAAAAAAGCAGGCGTTCCGAGGGAAAAAATTGTCCTTGGTATGGCGTTTTACTCCAGAATATGGAAAAATGTTCCAAACCGATACAATGGATATCTGCAGATAGCAAAAACGCGTGGGGAATATGGTCCGCACTATGATGAGCTTTGCAAAAAATATGTCAACAAAAATGGGTATATCCGCTACTGGGATGATGTCTGCAAGGCACCCTACCTTTTTAATGGAAGCACCTTTATTTCCTATGATGATGAGAAATCCGTTGCCTTAAAGTGCGCTTACGCGCGTAGCAAGGACTACGGTGGCGTTTTTTATTGGGAACACGGCTGTGATCAGACAAAAACGCTGCTAGGCACAGCATGGAAAAATCTCTTCGGTTCGGAGGAAAGGAGAAAAGTTCGGTGATGCGTGTATTGGCAGGGTACCTGCTGGATAAGACGGGACTGACCATCACAAAGAACGATGCCCGTAAACTGACCCACTTGATGATTGCTTTTGGAAAAATAGACGGTGTATTAATTCGAACAGAACATCTTGCAGGACTTGAAAAAATTGCCCTACTGAAAAAATGGAACCCTTCACTCCATATTTTGCTGTCGTTGGTCGGTGCCAAGCCCGATTCTTTTTCCCGAGTCAGTGCGGAAGAAGAAACAAGAAGGAGATTTGCCGTTTCCTGCTGGGAAACAGTAAGACGTTTTGACATTGACGGTGTTGACCTCGATTGGGAATATCCTTGCTGTCCCGAAAATTTCATTGAGGCTTCTCCTCGGGATAAAGAAAATTTTACTCTTCTCTGTGAGGCAATTCGAAAGGAATTTGAACGCCGAGGTGAATGGAAACTTCTCCTGACCATTGCAGCCGGAGCTGGTCAGTACTATGTTGAAAATACGCAGATGGAAAAGGTTTCACGTTACCTAGATTTTGTCTTTCTGATGACATATGATTTTCGCTGCGGATTTCATACTCTGACGGGACATCATACCAACCTTTACACATCGACGGGAGATCTCTACCGAACCAGTGCCGATGCTGCCGTCCGGCTTTTCCTCGGTTCCGGTGTACCAGCTTCCAAAATTGCCATCGGTGGGGCCATGTATTCCCGCATGTGGACCGGCGTTCCGGATCGCAACCACGGCTTTCTTCAGCCGACGGAAGGTTCAGGCAAATATGGACCTGTCTATAGTGATTTGAAAGCTGACTATATTAACCGGAACGGTTATGAGAGATTTTGGGACGACGAAGCGAAAGCTCCGTATCTATTTAACGGGAATACCTTTATATCTTATGATGATCCTCAGTCGCTGCAGTGCAAATGCAAATATATTAAGCAGCATAATCTTGCCGGCATATTTTACTGGGAGCACGGAGGAGATAGAACGGGAGAGTTGCTAAATGCAATGACCAGCATATTGAAATAAATAGTTGTACAATTGAATTTGGATCTTAACCGGAACAGAAATTTAGCTGGCTTTTCCCCTTCCAAAAAGTTGGTCTCCTCAGCTGTGGAGAATACTTTTCCTGATTATGACCATACTGCTCCAACGCTTGGAAGCTGGAAAAGCTGCGCAAAACATGGGATCAGATTGTCAGGAAATATGCCACCCCTGTCCGTGTGAACGGCAAGGCCATGCTTGTCGGCGATGGAATCAAGCGCTCCAAAGAAGGCTACCGGATGCCAGGGGT
>NZ_CALNAT010000215.1 GCF_937873925.1 uncultured Proteiniphilum sp.
TCAGAAGAAAATCAAAATGTTTACGCGTTGTGGCCAAGATTAAGCACTACATGGAACTCAAATAATTTCGCGACAAGCACTTGGTTTATGCGTGACGGTTCTTTTATTCGGTTAAAATCAATTGAATTAGGTTATACACTTCCTCAGAAAATTATGAGAAAACAAAACACTAACCTTAGAATTTATTTTAGTGGGACAAATTTGCTCACTTTCAGTAAATTCAAATTATGGGATCCTGAAATGGCAGGAAATGGATTAGGATATCCCATTCAGAAAGTTTTCAATATAGGAATGAATGTTACATTTTAAATTAATTGAAAATGAGAAAGATTAAATTTTTACTGATAAACATAATAATTGCAACAAGTTGTAATTATCTGGATATAGTACCTGATAATATTGCCACAATCGATCACGCATTTAATATGCGTACTGCAGCTGAAAAATTCCTGTTTACCTGCTATTCCTATGTGCCACGCCATGGCGTTTTTGAATTAAATGTAGCCAATGCGGCAGGTGATGAATTTTGGCTTCCGGCAGGGCAAAATTATGCCTCTTGGCAAATTGCCCGTGGCTACCAGAATTCAGTTGATCCATATATGGGATTTTGGCGGGCAACAAATTGGGGAATTGATTTATACGAAGGGATCAGACAATGTAATATATTTTTGGAAAATATTGGGTCAGTTCGTGATATGGATGATTATGAAAAGGAACGCTGGATTGGCGAAGTAAAATTTCTAAAAGCTTATTATCATTTTTACCTACTCAGAATGTATGGACCAATTCCTTTAATTAAAGTAAATGTTCCTGTAAATGCAGACGGAGAGGAGGTCTTTCCCGTTAGATCTCCGGTTGACGAATGTTTCGATTATATTGTCGAACTGCTGGATGAGGCGCTTGAATATCTTCCGGAACAAATCAATAATGAAATAACGGAATTGGGAAGAATTACAAAGGCAACGGGATTATCGGCAAAAGCAATTGTCCTTACCTATGCTGCCAGTCCTTTTTTCAATGGCAACAACGATTATTTGAACTTTAAAAATAAAAAAGGAGAAGAACTTTTTAATTCAACGGAAGAGGTATCAAAATGGGAAAAAGCCGCCGAAGCTTGCAAAAAAGCTATCAATTTCTGCGAATTAACTGGACACAAACTATATACATTTTCACCTGAATTCTTCCGATATAATATTTCCGAGTCAACCCAGATAGAATTAAGCATCCGAAACAGTATCTGCGAGAAATGGAATTCCGAAATTATATGGGGAAATACAAATAGCCGGTCAGGAAGTTTACAAGCCGGATCAACACCTCGGGGATTGGATCCAATTTATGTTTCAAATGCACTTACAAGTGGCTTTTATGCTCCTACTCTTAAAATTGCCGAGATGTTTTATAGCGAAAATGGTGTACCTATTAATGAAGACAAAACATATGATTATGCTGGAAGATATTCGCTTAAGATGGGGGATTCAAATTCTCGAATCTACATACGTGAATATTATAAAACTGCTGGCTTGCATTTTAACAGGGAACCTCGTTTTTATGCATCATTAGGTTTCGATGGAGGTATATGGTATGGGCAGGGTCGTTTTGATGACAGTAATCCTGAAAGGCTTTTATATGTTTCAAGTAAAAAAGGAGAACCTGCATCACCTGTAAACCAACTCTTTTATTCAGTAACCGGTTATTGGCCTAAAAAATTGGTGAATTTCAACAATGTAATCGGAATAAACACTTATACCATTGAACAGTATCCCTGGCCGGAAATTCGTTTGGCCAACCTTTACCTGTTATATGCCGAAGCCCTGAATGAAATAAATGGACCTAGTGAAGATGTTTACCATTGGATAAACCTTATAAGAGATAGAGCAGGACTTAAAACTGTTGAAGAATCTTGGGAGAATTATTCTTCCAATCCTACAAAATATCAATCTCAGACAGGATTACGAGAAATCATACACCGCGAACGGCTGATTGAGCTTGTGTTTGAAGGCCAACGCTATTGGGATCTTCGTCGTTGGAAAAAATGCATTACGGAACTGAACAAACCCATCATGGGATGGGATATAGCTCAAGAAGAGGCATTATATTACTATCGCCCTAAAGTTGTTTTTAACCAGAAATTTACAACAAGGGATTATTTATGGCCAATCAATGATAATGAGTTGCTTTCAAATAAAAACATTAATCAAAATCCTGGTTGGTAACAAATACTACATCTAACAGCAAATAAACAAGTTTATGAAAATGTATCTATTTATATTATTAATTGCAAGTCTGTTTTTTTTCTCTTGCGACGAAGATGTGATGAGTCCAATTAATCGTGATACGGCACCCTTACCAGTCAGCAACGTGCAAGTGGAAAATTTCCCGGGTGCTGCAAAAATCACGTATGATATACCCAAAGATAAAAATCTGCTTTATGTAAAAGCAGTTTATAGAATTGCAGGGAATGTTGAACGAGAAGTTAAATCTTCTTATCTACAGAATTTTTTGTTCATTGATGGTTTCCCAAACAGTGGAAATTATAAAGTAGAGCTATATACAGTAAGCAGAGGTGAACATTTTTCTGAACCGGTAACTGTTACGGTAAATCCCTTAACTCCTCCATTTATGAAAGTATTTGAATCTTTACAGATAGATGAAACTTTTGGAGGAATGCGCGTTCGTTTTGAAAATGAATCGGAAGCAAGCATAGTTCTTCAGGTTCTTGCTGCTGATTCTACGAACAATCTAGTAGAAGTCGATGCATACTATACCAAAAGGAAAAACGGTTCATTTTCTGTAAGGGGTTTTGAGCCAATAAAAAATATATTCGGTATTTTTGTGCGTGACCGGTGGAACAACTATTCTGATACTCTGCTTGTTGAACTAACTCCGCTCTTCGAACAAAAATTGGACAAATCTCTATTTAAACATGTAGCATTAAAAACCGATTATTATAAACATCATCAACACTGGGACATTACAAAACTCTGGAATGGGAATTACAACCATCACGATGATATTTTTTGCACATCACCGGGACATGGATTACCTCAGTGGTTTACATTTGACTTGGGGGTAACCGCTACCCTCAGTCGGTTTAAATTACACAGCAGAAATGCGGGTCTTACCGACGGTTCATACAACGGAGGCGATCCAAAAATGTTTGAAATTTACGGAAGTAACAATCCTGATCCGGATGGAGGCTGGGAAAACTGGACGTTATTGAGAAGTTGTGAGTCCATAAAACCATCCGGGCTGCCTGTGGGACAAATTACCTCGGAAGACAAGCAATTCGCTGAAGTTGACGGACAAGAATTTGAATTTCCTTTCGGAATACCTCCTGTCAGGTATATTCGATTTAAAACAATAAAACTTTGGGGGTTAATTGACTATGTATATATCAGTGAACTTACTTTCTGGGGAAGTATCGTAGAAAATGAAAAACAATCAAAATAATACCAATATGAAGTCTAATTTACTTTACTCTTTAGTTGCTACTCTTGTTTTACTTTTAGGGTGTGACAACATGCATGACTCTTATAAAAATTTTATTAAGGATGGCGAAATTGTTTATGTGGGAATTGCCGATTCAATACAAGTCTTCCCCGGGAATAATCGGTTAAAGTTAAATTTCTTAATATCTGATCCTTCTGCAAGTAAAGTCTCCATTCTATGGAACAATAAAACAGACTCTCTCATTATCCCAATAGAAAGGGTACATCAAATAGACACTATCAATATTGAATTAACTGATTTACAAGAAGGTGCATATTCATTTAACATTATTGTTTATGACGATGAAAACAATTCTTCGATCACAACATATGCAAATGGCAATGTTTATGGTGAAAACTATACCTCCTCACTATTAAATACCCCTGTCAGAGAAGCAAATGTGAACAAAAATAATAAAACATTGGTTGATGTAATCTGGGGCGCTTCTGATGAAACGGCTATTGGTTCCGAAATAGTTTATACAGACTTGTTTAACAATCTTTGTACCTACTTTGCACCTCCGGAAGAAAAATCAACCGTATTAAAAAATTATTGTGAAGGAACTTCTTTCCAACATCGCACTTTATATCTCCCCGAAGAAACAGCTATCGATACATTTTATACTGCATATGAAACGACAAAAGTAAGAGGTGCCGCAATTGAATACAATAAATCAACCTGGATTGCTACGGGGAATTGCGATGGGAATCGTACTCCTCAAAACGCGATTGATAACAATATCAACACAGTTTGGCATATGGATAAAACTAAAATATATCCACATAGCATGGTAGTGGATATGGGAGAAATAAATACGATCTCAGGATTTTCTTTTATTCAACGTGGTGGAGAGGGGCTTATGTATTCAATCAAATTAATTGAGATGCAAATAAGTGATGACGGCGATAAATGGAGTAGCTTGGGTGAATTTACTTTAGAGAAAATAGAACCTAAACAGTATGTTGATCTGGATATAGATTACTCGTGCAGATATTTTAAACTTATCGCAAAATCGGATTATAACAACGGAGCATTTACAGCTTTGTCAGAAATAGGAGCATATAAAAGATAAATAATTAGATTAAATAATGAAAACAATGAACGAAAGTAAATGTATCGCAAAGTGCGGTTGCAATGCAAGCAGAAGAGATT
>NZ_CALNAT010000216.1 GCF_937873925.1 uncultured Proteiniphilum sp.
CGCGGGTTCACCATTCACTGGATAGACGCAGCCCTCCCCACGGAACAAAAACTGCAACAGGCACATTCTTTTATCGGAAAGTGAAAAAATCGGCGAAAAAATCGTAATTTTGCCGTTCAGATAGTGATGCACCGGCGATAAGATCCGCAAAGTGCTTCAATAATACTCCATGTTTTAGAAATTAACACCGATGATCAAAGGAATATTTCCCATTGAGAAATTCAAACAGCTCGACACACCGTTCTATTATTACGACACAGAGTTGTTGCGGGCAACACTCGGGACAATAAAAAAAGAGACAGAGAATAAGCCCTTTCATATACATTATGCAGTGAAGGCGAATGCCAATCCACGTATTCTGAAAGAGATCGCTTCTTATGGATTCGGCGCCGACTGTGTAAGCGGCAATGAAATCCTGGCAGCCCTGGAATGCGGATTTACGCCGGACAAGATCGTTTTTGCCGGCGTAGGAAAGAGCGACCGGGAGATGCAGATCGGGCTTGATAACGATATCTTCTGTTTTAACGTAGAATCGATCCCCGAGCTTGAAGTGCTCAACGCATTGGCCTCTGCAAAAGAGAAAACGGCAAGGGTGGCGTTCCGTATCAATCCGAATGTTGACGCGCATACGCACAGATATATCACCACGGGCCTGACAGAAAACAAGTTCGGTATCAACGAACAGGATCTGCCGCGAATTCTGGGGGTGATTAAGGTCTCCTCAAACTTACAACTCATCGGCATCCATTTTCACATTGGTTCGCAGATCACCGATCTCAAATCTTTTGAAGATCTTTGTGTAAAAGTAAAGGAATTGCAGGAATGGTTCAACGCGCAGGGGATCAGATTACCGATCATCAACGTGGGCGGGGGATTAGGAATAAACTATCAACATCCGAACCACTTCCCGATGGCCGATTTCGAATCCTATTTCCGGCTCTTTGAGAAAAACCTGCAACTACAGGAACACCAGGCTTTGCATTTCGAACTGGGACGCTCGGTGGTGGCACCGTGTGGTTCGCTCATATCCCGGGCGCTTTTCGTAAAAGAGGGTATCCGGAAGAAATTCCTGATCGTGGACGCGGGAATGACCGACCTGATACGTCCTGCCCTCTATCAGGCCTTTCACCATATAGAGAACATATCTTCTGATAAAGAACCGGCGCTTTACGACGTGGTGGGTCCGATCTGCGAATCGAGCGATGTATTTGCGGAACAGATCATGCTCAACGAGAGCGTCCGGGGAAACCTGATAGCCATCCGTTCCGCCGGCGCTTACGGAGAGGCCATGGCATCGCGGTACAACTGTCGCGACCTGCCCCTATCATACTTCTCCGACCAGCTTTAATTGAATATCAACAGGGAGGCTCCCCGTAAAAGAGTGTATACATTCCTCCCTGCCGTAAACAAAATACCCCTATGGACGGTCTCAATACGATACTTCACCAATTCTCCCTGAGGGAATGGATCCTGGGAGGCACGTTGCTTCTTTGCTTCCTGATACAACTCTTTTTTTACCTCTTCTTGTATAAACGGCCTTATAATTATCAGAAAAAGAAGGTAGACATCTCTGTTCCCGATGAACAACTCCCGGCCATCTCAGTCATCGTCACCTCGAAGAACAGCGCCGAAGAACTGGAGCGAAACCTGCCGTTCATCATGGAACAGGATTACCCCGACTTCGAGGTGATTGTGGTGAACAGGGGATCGACAGATGATACCGACATGGTGTTGAAGGCCGCCGAACAAAAATACTCCCGGCTCTACCACACCTATGTACCGGCTGAAGCCGACGGTGTGAATGAAAAGAAATTGGCGCTCACGCTGGGGATCAAGGCTGCTAAGAACGATTTTCTCCTGTTCACCGAAGC
>NZ_CALNAT010000217.1 GCF_937873925.1 uncultured Proteiniphilum sp.
ACTTGTTAAAGAACTTATTAAGTTCCGGCTATTGCCGCATAATTCTCTTTAAAATTTATAACGAACTATTGATTAATATAACGCAGATTTAATCAAAATGTTTCTGAAAAATATTAAACCATCACCCCCCAAAGGAGGTGGATTTTTAAACTGAATTAAATTTTATTAAGTGGCGGTTGTTTTAATTTTTACATAATATCGATATAAAATAAACTGGAGATTTAGTTTTGAAAAAATTGGGTGAAGATATGATTATTGAGTGTTAATTTTATAGAGACCGGTCGGCGATTACATGCCACTTTCTTCTTTACTTTCGTTTTTCTCTTTTGTCTTCGGCAGGATCGGGTTCAGTACTACTCCAATGAGAGCCGACAGGCCGATCCCGGTCATACTGATATTCCCTACCTGGAGTATGGCACCTCCGATTCCTGTGGTCAGGGTCAGCGACACGATGATGAGGTTGCGGGTGTTGCTCATGTCGGTTTTATTCCGTATCATGTTGTTCACACCGGTCGCCGCGATCATACCGAAGAGCAGCAACATGATGCCGCCGAGTACGGAACCCGGGATCGATTTGAGAAAAGCGCTCACTTTCCCCACCAGTGAAAAAACAATCCCGGTGACAGCTGCGATACGGATCACAGCGGGATCGGTCACTTTGGTAAGGATCATGGCGCCGGTCACTTCAGAGTAGGTGGTTACGGGAGGACCTCCGATGAATCCTGATACACAGCAGGCGATACCATCACCCAGCATCGTACGGTGTAACCCCGGCTTCTTTACAAAATCTTTTCCCGCTACCTGGCTTACGGCATATAAATCGCCTACATGTTCTATTACGGGTGCTATAGCTACCGGGATCATAAAGAGGATGGCTCCCCACGAAAATTCCGGTTTGACAAACTGAGGCAGGCCAATCCATGGCGCTGCGGCAATACCGGAAAGATCAACCCTGCCCAGCAGCATGGCAGCCAGGTAGCCGACGATAATTCCACTGAAGATCGGGATTAGTTGAAGCAGTCCTTTGGCAAACATACTCACTACGATGGCCGTTACCAATGCAATGATCGCCAGCAACCAGTCCTCCTTTGCCATATCTACCCCCACGCCTGCCAAAGAGAGGCCGATCAGCATGATCACCGGTCCTATGACTACGGGCGGGAAAAGACGTTCGATCACTTTCACTCCCTGCCATTTGACGAGCGCGCTCATCAGGAAATAGACAAGGCCGACGGCTACTAATCCCGAGAGCGTCCCAGCCAGGCCGTACAACTCCGTAGCTTTTATAATGGGTGCAATAAAAGCGAAGCTGCTCCCCAAAAAAATAGGAACCATCCCTTTCGTAACCAGATGAAAGATCAGTGTTCCTACTCCTGCAGTAAACAGTGCTGTGGAAGGATCGAGTCCTACTAATAACGGAACTAATACCGTGGCTCCGAAGGCCACAAAAAGAAATTGAACCCCCACGATGGTTTTATGTGAAGGGCTGAGTTGTTTGTTGTTCTCCATTGAATCGGGTAAAAATCAATTTTTGCGTGCAAAGATAAATAAAAATTAATATTCATACATATGATCAATATCACTTTTGCCCAATTCCAGAAATACGCCAGCAATTTTTTCGGTAATTGTTTCAAAAAAACGTTTTCCTTTTTCGCTGGTCGATGCTTTGGGATCACCGATACCTGTATCTTCCGTTACCTTTGACCAGCGTCGTTCCGCCCAGAACCAACCCTCTCTTAAAGCTTCTATTTTTTGTTTTTTCTCCTTCCCTTCGCCCGCTTCGTTCAATGGGAGCACTAACTCCGGAGCAAGGTGCAGCAACAGACTCGTCTCCATTTCATCGGCATGATCGCCTTTGTGTTCGAAGAAATCATCTCTTCCTTTCCACCGGAACCAATTGCATACAGTGATGAACATATCCGGATATTTTGCCCCCAGTTCACGTGCCATCACCTTAAAATCATTGCCTCCATGGCTGTTAAGAATAACGAGTTTCGTGATACCGTGCCTGTTGAGGGTCTCGACAATATCATTCAGGATGATCAACTGCGTGCTTGGATAAATATTCATATCCAGCCGGATATCCAATTGTCCTGTATTTACCCCGAAAGGGATATTGGGTAGCACGATCGGTTTCGCGCCTTTTTCCCAGGCGATCCGGGCTGCTTCGGCCGCGATGTTTTCCGCCAGAATATTATCCGTGGCATACGGTAAATGGTAATTATGCGCTTCAGTAGCGCCCCAGGGCAGAACTGCCAGGTCAAAACCGGCATCCTTTATCGATTTCCAGTTTGACTCCGCCAAAATATAGGGTCTGATCATCGTTTGGTCTTTTTTTATTAATCAACAAAAGACAAAAGTACATGAAATTTCGCAGAAATCAGAAGAATACGGACAAACAGAGTAAGTGTCTGATAAATAAATTAGTTAGGCGTTGTTTTGCTATATTCTTCCGGTATGTAAAAATGAAGAATATAGCGAAGTTAAGCGAAAGTTCTGCTACTTATCTGTTGCCTTTTTGAACTGTCAAACAGCAGCAGGACAACACCCGGAGCAATAACTTAAAAACCGCCATACTATTAAAGAACACCCGTTTTTCTTCTAAATTCAGCCAAAGGTAATCCTTTTTTTCCAGGTGGACTGAAAAAAGTAGGGTTTATCGGTATCTTTGTGGGCTTCCGGCCGGGCTGCTGGGAAAAGCCATACGGTAGCCGGTATTAACAGCATTCAGGGCAGCTGCTTTGTCGCATTACAACGAACTGCACGCCGTCAGGATCAAAGGTGCTTGACAAATCCTTTATTGAAAGTTTTGATTTGCACCTGCGCTTAGAAGCGGGATTAAAGGTGGGTACAATCGTTGAAATAATGACCCGCTTGCGTATTATTACCAACCGTATTATTACCAACTTTGTCATTTGTGAAGGTATCATAACTACTGACCCATAACAATGAAATGAGAGGTCTATTTGGGGGAGGAAAGTACGATTATGTACCAGATCCCGATGGTACAGTTGTGAGGTCTTATGGAGCTGATTGCAATCCACTTCCCAATTATCCCGATCCAACACCTAGCCCTCCTAACACTTGTGGTGATGCATGGACTTGTAATGGCTAAAATGCAACAATTCAAAAACAACACAAATTAGAGATTACAAATGTGGTCTCTAATTGTTATATTTACCGGCTATACTCCATTCTGTATGAAACGAGCGTGATAACCATTTTCATCCATGTTAATGATTAAAAGCGAGTTCCATATGATACCTTTGAAAATAAAAGTTTTATCATATGAATAAAAATAAGTAGATTTGTAGAAAAGAATATGAAACATTCATGACATCTTAGATGCCAAAGTAGATGAAAATAAAATTATTCCTTTCAAGCTTCATTCTGTACTTGCTTGCGATACATAGTTGTAATCAAATAAGTACCAACAATTCCATACTCAACTTGGGCTTTGAGAAAATAGAAAATGGTATGCCTAAAGGATGGTATAGAATGTATTTCCAACCCAACTATACTATTTCCATGGATTCTACCCATGTTAAGTCCGGAAGTTATTCGGTTGCCATAGAGTACACAGGAGGTAATGCCAATCACCAAAATAATTTCCAGGCAATCCAATTGATTCTTCCAAAGAATTATGAAGGAGAAAGAATAACTTTATCAGGATATATTAAAACAGAAAATGTGACTGATGGGCATGCCGGATTATGGATGCGAATCGACCCTCAAATTGCTTTTGACAATATGGAGCAGCGAGGGGTTACAGGCACAACCGATTGGAAAAAATATGAAATAACGTTAGAGATGGACCCTGAAAACACACAAGGAGTAATTCTTGGTGCCGTATTGTGGGGAAAAGGAAAAATGTGGGTAGATGACTTGCAAATTTCGATTGATGGAGAAAATATTGAAGGCATTACACTCCCTGATAGCGAACTCCTTTTTTACGGATATAAATCTTCTCCGACAAAAAAAGATAACGCTTTTGACAATGGCTCCGATATTGAATTTCCGGAACTAACCGAACAAAAAATAAATGATCTGGAACTTCTTGGCAAGATATGGGGGTTGCTAAAATACCATCATCCGGCTATTGCCGGAGGAAAATACAATTGGGACTATGAGCTTTTCAGGATACTGCCTGTGTATCTGAGAGCGGACGACAATCGCCAGAGGGATAGAATTTTGCGGAAATGGATTAATGGATATGGGAGAATACCAACATGTAAAATCTGCCAGGCAACATCTGACACTGCTATCCTTAAACCCGATTTGTCGTGGATTGATGAAAGCGATCTCAATCAAAGAGTGAAAGATTTGCTGCACAACGTTTATCTGAACAGGCACCAAGGAAATCAATATTACGTACGAATGGATTATCCGTATGAAAGGCCCATATTTTTAAATGAAAACCCATATTCAGAAATGGATTTTCCCGATGATGGGTTTCGCCTGTTGGCTTTATTTCGATTATGGAATATGACAAATTACTTTTTCCCGTATAAAAATTTGACAGACAAAGACTGGAGCAAGATGTTGAAAGAGTACATACCTTATTTTATAAATGCGAAAAACAGATTGGATTATGAATTAGTTTCCGTCCGATTAATCGGCGAATTATGTGATTCTCATGCCGTACTATTGGAGGGACATAGAGAGATCAGTTTATTCAGAGGGTATTGGCAAGCACCGATTTCTGTCCATTTTATTGAAAATGAACTGGTAGTAACAGACAACAGCATCAACTCAAAGATCTCAATTGAACATAGGGTAAAAGATTCCGGATTACAAATTGGTGATATCATCACGCATATTGAAGGAAAATCAGTGGAAGCCATTATTGACAATGTAAGAAATTATTACCCGGCCTCTAATGAAGCGGCAAGGAAAAGAGATATTGCCGCCGATTTGCTTCGTTCAAACAACGATGCCATTCTTGTCGATTATATTTCATCCGGTGAAATAAAAAGAGAGAAAATTAATACTGTACACGTAAGTGTGTTGTTTCAAGAAATTTACAGTATACCCGATATGGCTAAATCTTACAAATTGTTAGACAAAGACATTGGATATGTCAACTTGGAAACAATTAGGGCAGAAGATGTAGATGCCATCAAAAAAGAATTTATCAATACAAAAGGCATTATTATAGATATTCGTAATTATCCAGCCATTAATGAAGTGGCATGGAAATTAGGATCATTTTTTGTATCAAAAGATACTGTTTACCGAAGATTTACAGTAGGAAATCCGGACAATCCCGGGGAGTTTAATTTGCGTGGCAAATTTGAAATTTTTAAATCAGAAGAATATTATCCGGGGAAATTGGTAGTCATTGTAAACGAAAAGAGCCAAAGCCTTTCAGAGTCAACAGCAATGGCATTTCGAACAGGTGATAATACGACAATTATCGGCAGCCAAACTGCAGGAGCAGATGGGCATATATCGGAGATGACCCTTCCGGGCGGATTAAAAACATGGAATTCCGGCATTGGCATTTGTTATCCTGATGGTAGACAAACACAACGTATCGGGATAGTTCCTGACATTTGGATTGAACCAACCATCAATGGTATAAAACAAGGAAGAGATGAATTGCTGGAGAAGGCAATTGAAATAATAAGAAAACAATGAAATAGTTTACCCTTACAAAGTCCTTGGGACATTCATTAAATCCAAATTATGCATTAAAAATTTTGAAAAAGAGGCTGGCACGAGGCCAGCAACAAACAGATGACCGCCGTGTTTCCCGCCGCTTGGTGGTTGCCGCAAAACAAAAAATTCTTTGTTTATGTCAATCCTGTGGCAAGCGGGTAAAGCCATTAATAAAGATGAATGGAAAGAAAAAGGACTTGAAGTTCTTCTGCAATCCACAAAACGCACAGCTTATCACGACAGCCTTGTTACCGATGCAGGCATTTGTCATGGAAGTGCCGGAATTGCGTTGATTTTTCGCCGAATGTATCTTGAAACCAAACTTGATGATTTTAAATCGGGAACTCAATATTGGATAAATCAAACGTTGGAACTTGCAAGTCTTGAAGAAAGTTTGGGATATAAACATTCACTCAGAGATAGTTGGGTATCTGATTACTCACTCTTAACCGGTATATCGGGCATAGGGCTTGTGCTTTTGTCGTATCTACACGATGAACAACAAAATTGGGATGAAATGTTGTTGATTTCTTGAAAATATGGATATGAGGCTACCCCACAATATGGGAACAGTCTCATTTTTAAAAAATAGAATTGACGACTTTATTGTCGCTCAATTATTTCAATTGCCTTCTCCAGCAATTCATCTCTTCCCTCTTTTATTCCCTGAATGGTAGGCTTTACTTCAATATCGGGCACAATTCCAATGCGTTGCGTTTGTCTGCCATCAGGATAATAAACGCCAATGCCGGAAATCTTAGTCAACAAGCCACCTGGCAACATAATGTCAGACACATTTCCGTCTGCTCCTGCAGTTTGGCTGCCGATAATTGTTGTATTATTGCCTGCCCTAAATGCCATGGACTGATATTCTGCCGAACTTTGAGTTATCTCATTGACAATCACAATTAATTTGCCTTGATAAGTGTCATCGGATTTTGGAACTTCATAAGCTGAATCAAACATAAACTCTCCTGGGTTATTGACGTTTCCTCTCGTAAACTTCACAAATGGAGTGGGTTCGGAAACGAAAAATGATGCCAATGTAAATGGTGTAAATGCAGACGGATAGTTGCGAATATCAATAATAATCCCTCTTGTATTCTTAAACAGGTCTTTTATTATCGGAAAATCTTCATCTTTAATGTTGGCAAGCGTTACATAACCAATATTTCCGTCTAATAGTTTATACGATTTTTCGTCTTCATTTACTCTGTACCAAAAAAAATTCAAGCGGTCTCTTGGATAAAGCGGTAGTTCTTTTTCGTGTGTTCGTCCCGAAGAAATGTATCGAATGTTTATAGAATGACTGCGTGACCGTAACATATCTACAGAAATATCTCGCAGTAGCGAGGCTTTATTTGATGCTGGATAATATCTTTTGAGGCTATCAACAATTGCCTCAACTGTTTTTCCGTCAATATGGGTAATTATATCGCCTATTCCCAAACTTTTCAGTTCGGGGTTAAAATAATCTGTTACTACCAATTTTTGTTCAACAAATTGAACTCGAAATGGCGCATTATAGTTTCCTCTTAAATGTTCAACCTCATCTCTGCCGCCCCACAAATTGGCGTGTGTGTCATTAGCTTCACCAATAAGTTGAATGGCTGTCAATTCATACTCCAATCTGTCTTGTACCGAAAGAAATATCGGAATATATTTTCTAAGAACATCATTCCAATCGTTGTCGGTTACATATTTATAAGGAAAAAAATAGTGTATCATATTCCAATACCTATAAAGAGTCAATAAACGAAATCCCGCATCAGGAAAAAACATATCGGAATAAGGATTTTCATTTAAAAATTGAAGATTATCTACGCGTGGACGCATCTGAATATAAAAATGGTTACCCTGATGTCTGTTTTCATAAATTTCCCAAATTTTCTTTTTCAATTCATTGCTCATATCACTGTTTTCTATCCAAGAAAAATCAGGTTTTATGTAAGCGTCCTCAAGTGTTTTTTCACAAGCTGTACAAACAGGAATTTCACCGTATTGATTTATCCAGTCGAGTATCACATGGTCTCTTTCTGTATTGTTTTGTACTTTTAGATAGTTGGGCAGTATGCGGAATAACTCGAAATCCCAGTTATAATTTCCTTTTCCCACTTCAGGGTGATGATATTTTAAGAATCCCCACAATTTACCTAATAAGTTCAAATTGTCAACTATTTGTTCAGTGAGCGTAGGAAATTCAATATTGGACCCGTTGTCAAACTCCCTGTCCAAATTGGCAGGTAGTTCAAAAATTTTCGCTTGTGAAATGTCTTTTCCGTCAATAGTAATCGACAAATTATCTAACCATATTTTGCCTTTTCCTGATAATAATCCGCCAACAACAATCCTCTCTGTTTTAGCCGGAGTCATTGGCAAAGTGATTTCATACCTTTTCCAGTCAGTCGTTCCCCTTATTCCTCGATCCGACATTTCCATATTGTCAAAAGCGATTTGTGGGTCAATTCTCATCCACAATCCGGCAAATCCGTCTGTTACATTTTCAGATTTGACGTAGCCGGATAGGGTTATTTGCCGTCCGGCATAATTCGGAAGAGCAATTGATATTGCCTGAAAATTGTCGGACTTATCTGCAGCTTGTATCAAAATCGAATACTTTCCCGATTGAACGTTTACAGAGTCCAATGAAACTGAATATCCGGGTGCGGCAGGAATAGACCAACTTTGCAGCTGCCCATTTAGAACATCTTCAAAACCTAAATTGTATTTTGAATTGCTCTCTTTTTTTTGGCAACTAACATTAATTGCCAATAGTGAAATCAGAATTGCGAAAATACACTTTTTCATTTTTTTATTTCTTGTGTTTTTAAATAGATAGGCATGACTTCATTTTGCTTATTTAATTCACGAGAAATCTCGATTTTTTTTGCAGAAATCCTGTATTATTTTTCACAAAGGTAGATCATTTATCCTATAAAAGCACAATCTCAATAATTTTGTTGTTTTTATTATTCTAATTAACACACTGTCTGCGCCATAGCACTTTCCATTGTTATCACAATACTATTTCAAAATAAATGAAATGCCCTATATTTATATTGTCAAATAGACAAAGAAAAAAACAGCGCCAATTCAAAGATCTCAATTGAGCACAAGGTAAATGATTCCGGATTGCAAATTGGTGATATCATCACGCATATTGAAGGAAAATCAGTTGAAGCCATTGTCGACAGCGTAAGAAGTTATTACCCGGCCTCTAATGAAGCGGCAAGAAAGAGAGATATTGCCGACGATTTGCTTCGTTCAAATAACGATGCTATTCTTGTCGATTATATTTCGTCCGGTGAAATAAAACAAGAAAAAATCAGTACTGTACACTTGGGCGTGTTGTATCAAGATGTTTACAGAACACCGAATACGGCTAAATCTTACAAATTTTTAGACAAAGACATTGGATATGTCAACTTGGACATATATTGGGGCATATACACTGAGGGCGAAGGGTCGTTTTGTGTGGACATGATGGTTATAGAAGATATAACACAAGACAAAACAATCAGCATACCTGTTGCAGGTGGGGATTTTAACGTAAAAACTATTTATACATATCTATATGAATATTCTGCTACTGAAAGAGGTATTTGCTTTCAAACAAAAAACCTGCTTTTTGAGGAATACGCCAATTTTGGCGACTACAAATCCTGGAAATTGGCAGAAGGGTTTGTATGTGCACATTCCGTTGGCTTTGTACAACCGGATAGTTGTTGTAGATGCAATGGATCCTTCTTTCCACAACGGGGACGTTATTCTAAAAATAAACGGTGTTGACGCGTTGAGAGATTTTGCATCTTTTGAGGAGATTGTTTCAGGCGGGAAGCATTACCAAGCCGTTCTTGCTGCTAATGAATGGTAGTTCATTATAGAATGGCTCCCGGTAAAATAACAATGGAAGTTTTGAGGGATAACAAAATCCTGACCATACAAGTAAGTACTGTAACTTCGTCCAAATACAGCGAACTCTATTATTCATCCCCTTCCCGGCGCCAAAATAAATCAAGCCGTTGGCTTAACAACAATGTGCTCTATATCAATACAAGTATGAGTGATTTCGATGAAGTGCAACAATTACTTGACGAAAGAGAATCGCATCAAATCGTGATTGTTGATGCCAGAGATGGCTCACGTTTTTTATTTCGTTATATAATTCCTTTGTTGAGTCCTGAAACAGAGCTAAAATACAACAATAGATATATTACGCCGAAAGTTGCATATCCCCAACCCCCTGTCATTGAAGATACGCTTCGTTCTTTACTGCGTAATGAACCAAATATGAAAAAAGAACGCTAGAATTGACCAAAAGAAAAACTCTAATAAACAAAAGACAAAGATATTATGATTTTGCTATTTTTCTTCCGATTTTGTGGCCTATGAAAGCATAAAAAAAGATGTAAAGGTAACAGGGTATGAATATCCGGTACACTGTTTGAAAGTCAGACGGCGTAGTAACATCGCTTGTTTTGATAAGATCCAACAATACCCCGAATGTCAAGGGAATTGCTGCACCACCGACTAATGCTACTATCAGCATTGAAGCACCCGATTTGGTGAATTTACCCATACTCGTAATGGTTAACCCCCAGATACAGCCCCACATAATGGAATGGGAGAAACCTAAACCCGATAGAAAGTAAATGGCTATATGGGGAGGAAGGGTCACTAAAAGGACCGATGATGTCAATGCTATCAGAGAAAATAATATCAGGGCTTTGCTTTGTGAAAGCCATTGCAGAACAAAAATGCTGATGATATAGCCGATAATCATACCTACCGGCCCGATCATTGAATACCGGGCAGGAGAATCTACGCCTGTTGATCGCGCGAAGTCAATTACTGATGCCATGGGAAGAGTTTCGACACCTACGTATAAAAACAGAGCAAATACACCAAGGAGCAAATGAGGGAATTGCCAGACACTTTTCTTCCGGTTGGCGGCTATTACCAGCTCATTCTCCAAATTATTTTCATCCTGTTCGTCCTCTCCCTCCGCTGTTATTTCGGGAAGAGGAATAAAAATCATTGCCAAAGCAAACAGACCGATAATACCGGCTGCCATACCGAAGGGAATAGCTGCATTGGCAAGCACCGGGTTTCTCACATCGATGAAAAGGCTCAGGAAGATGGGGCCGAGAAACCAGGCAGACTGGTTCATAATCCCCATAAGGCACATTCGTTGTGCTGCCCTCTCAACAGGTTCAATAATAGCAATATAAGGGTTAATAGTGGTTTGTAATAAAGTATTTCCGATACCTCCGATAAACGATGCGGTTAGAAAAAGATAGAATCCGGCCATGGAAGAACTCATTTTGGCCGACGGAATAAACAGGAGCATACCTAAGCTCATGATAAACAAAGCGATGATCAGCGATTTTTTATAACCTATTTTCCTTACCACCCATCCTGATGGACCTCCGAATAGTAAAAACGCTGAAAATGTGGCTGTTAAAACCAGATAGGACATGCCCTTGCTTAAAGAAAAGGTTTGTTCTAAAATAGGGACCATAATTCCGTTGATCCCAACACCGAAACCAATGATGAAAAAAGCAAAAGCTATAATTATTAAAGGAAGGAAATATTTATTGAGTTTCATACGAATAATATTTTTAGAGAAATATACCTTGCATTTTACCTGTTATTATGTTCAATCGCTTCAACCACAGTCTTGAAAACCCCCAGAGGAAATGGAGAAGGCTGCCCGTACCAAAAGAATGAACCATACCCTTCATAATCTTTTGCCCCTATGTGCGGATCGGTAGCAAGATAGCTTGCCACATCATTGGTATATGCGGCTACGCTTACTTTTTGACCGGGCCAGATATTTCTGACGGCCATTCCGAACCCGGTCGTTGCTTCACGGGACAACCCGATAAGTTTCCAATCTCCTATGTTGAGTGTCTGTATGTAAACAGGCATTTCTTTTGGCATTGTTCCCTTGTCATAATGACGAAGCATAATATCCGACCAGCGCACTTCTCTGTTCGGTAAACTGCTTTCACATCCTCCCGGTATATTTTGACGGACATCCTTGATATTTTTCTCCCTGAGTGCTTCTATTTTTTCTTTATCCCACGGATGGACGGGTATTCCAATCGAATCAATATAATGGGTAATATTGCCATTGACGGGTTTCATTTCTTTACCCAATACGCGGATAACATCTGCCGCCAGATCAATTCCTGATGTCCTGAAAGGTTTCAGGGGGTTAATATCTCCTGCACATCCCTGAAGGAATAAGGTATTATTAACACCTGTTCTTTCGAGTATTTCGCGGGCATAACCCGGAAAGTTGGGAGAGGCACTATAATGCCCTGATCCCTGATCGGTAAAAACAGGATGGCAACCTGTTAAAAATAACACGGTTTTATTTTTTCCATCGGGGGAGACAGCTTGTATTACATCCACGGAATTGTCATATATGGACAATTCTCCCCTGAGGCTTCTGTTGAACCCTATATTCGTTGTGTCACGCCCGAAACTGAGGTAGGATGGTGTTACATTGTCCAAAGCTTCTTCTATGGATCGGATAACTGCCTTTCTGACTACATTGTTCAGGTAGAGGCTGTCGGGATAATGGTTTTGAATTCCCCAGGTAATCCAGGTCTGGGTGGTGGGTGCAAAATGGGTATGACTGGAGTTAATCATGATGGATGATTCGGGGATATCCCGGCGCTCTAACATCTCTTTTCGGATGCTTTGGGTAAAAGAGTGGTCGAGACCACATACATCCAGACTGACAATGACAGCCACATCTGCGTCCTTTTTAACGGCCATACTTCTGACGGAGAGTTTTCCTTCTGTGTGATGGTGACTGGCATACAGTCGATCCGAAGCAATAGCGTACAGCCGTTCTTTTGTCCGTACAATTTGTTTTACATCGATCGTATATGTATCGCCATTGTTATATCCTATACGTTGCCAATCTTCGTTTTGCCGCTTGACCCGGCGTTGCAGCAGGAAGTTATCTTCGGTTACGGCATATATCCTTTGATGATCTCCGGCGAGGGAGATAATATTGGGTCCTTTGCCTATGGATATCCAACTGATGGTTTCTCCATTGACCATGCCCATAAGCAGTTCATTCTCTGCAGTAAATACATACAGGTTTTCATCCGATCCGGTAAAAGCGGTGACTCCCTGAACAGAGCCGATACGTTTCCACCGGAGACCGCTTTTCGGATTACTGACCCACAGGTTGCCTTCATTATCAACGGCATAAAGTAACCCGTTTAATCCGGCCATGAATTTTACATCTGGAAGGCTTCCGACTTTTTTATTCTTTTGTAATTCTTCCGTATCTATTAAATATATATCGCCATTGGGAGTTGCAGCATATATCGCTTCATCTACATTGCACATAGCTATTCCTTCCAGGACACCCTTGTCATCCCAGGTGATGGTAAACCTGCCCAGAGGAGGAGCTCCATATCCGGCCAGACCCAGAGAGACAGTTTCTCCGGTTGGTTCTATACTTACCACAGAACTGCCCACTTCATACAAAGTTTGTTGGTTGGAAACATGCATACTTTGTTTGCAGGAAGCAAGGAAAAGAGAGAGAATGAGCAAATAATAAGATTTCATTTAAGTTGTTTTTTATTTTGCGTAAACTTTAATATTGGGACAGATTGGCGATTATCTCTTCATTGAGAGAGAGATTTTCACTGGAAAAAGCGCCAAACAGCGCACCTATCTCCGGCTTGAAACGGGGATATGATAACTCCACCCCGGAATCCGAATATCTTGATATTAATTGTGGCCCGATAATCCGGCTTTTAACCAACATACTGCCATACAGCCCCAAACGTTTTACACCACTTTTTTTTAAAATTGACTGTGAAAGCCGGAAAAGCCATTCGACTTCGTTATCTATTAACCGGATTGAGACTTCATCGTTAAGCAGGGCCGCTTTCTCCACCTCAACAGCAAATGCGGCAATCCGGCTTTTTTCGACAGACGGATCATACACAATCTCTATCATATCGGTCAACCGGTTCAGATTATAAAAATCTTTCAACCGTTCAAGTAAAATGGTGGAAGGCGCCATCTGATCATGATATTGTAAGGCAGCCCGTATTCCCATAAGTCCCAGATGATAACCGCTTCCTTCGTCGCCAAGGATTTGCCCCCATCCACCACTCGTATGATAGTTGCCTTCCCGGTCAACGGCACAGGCCATCGATCCCGTTCCGGATATTAATAAAGCTCCGGAAGCGCCTTGCGTAAATCCTAACAAGGCTATATATACATCCGAATGCATGATGATTTTTTTATCGAAAATACCACCTACCAGTTGTTCCACAAGTTCATCCGTCGCCTTTCCCTCCAAGGCTGAATTCCCAATGTAGGTGATATCCGGCTCGCAACCTAGCAATGCGATTAACTGCTCTTTAATAGATGCATAATTCTCGCGGGCTTTTTCTATTCCCACTCCGTAATGATTGATTGACCCTGCCCTGATACTACCGAGTATCTCGCCGCATTCATTACAAACAACCGCAGAAGTAGTGGTGCCGCCACCGTCTATCCCACAAAACAGTATACTTTGCCCCATATGATATAATAGATATTTTTATATTTCACAAATTATAATAAAAATTGTGCCTGCCTTTGTTGCCTGGCACAACATTGGAATTATAAAAGGAAAGGATTGATAGTATAACTGCTATCAAATCCTTTCCGCTCAAAAACGGTAATCATTTGTTTTTGATTTCGCCGGAATATTTTTGAATTTTCCTGGCCGCCTCGGCTATCTGTTCCATTTGGGTGTTGGTGCCCAGCATTTGGGTCTGCAGGAACCACAGGGCGTTTTCATCGGTTACACGGGCATTCACCGGGCAGTCGATACGTTCCAGCCACCGTTTCATTTCCTTTTCACCGTATATCTTCCGGTAAAATGGATTACCAGCCAGGCCGGTCACGTACGGGTCTTTGTCCATCTTTCCATATCCCAGGCTGGGCTGAATGCCTTCTGCAGCCATGGCTTTTATAAACTGTTCGCGTCTCATGCCCGAAAAACCTTCTTTATCATATCTGAACATAAAGAGGTGGTAAGCCCCATTCGTGGTACCTTCATAAAGTTTGGCAGGCGTCAGACCGGGAATTTCCTTGAACATACTGCTCAAATACAAGGCATTTTCATTACGGATCTTTGCCTGTTCTTCCAAACGGGTCATCTGGGAAAGCAATATATTTGATTGGAATTCAGTGATTCGCAGGTTACTGCCCCTGATCCCTGCACCGGCGGCTACTATCGAAGCTGTAGCGCTCTGTTGTCCCTGATGGTGAAAGGCAAAACAAGCTCTATAAAAGTCGGTATCATTGGTAATGATGGCTCCGCCTTCACCGCAGTTAAGGTTTTTTGATGACTGGAAACTGAATGCACCTCCCAATCCCCAGTTACCTACTTTTTTTCCTTTCCATTCTGCCAAATGTGCCTGACAGGCATCTTCTATGACCGGGATATTATATTTCCTGCCGATGGCCAATATAGCATCCAAATTGCAGGGGGTACCACCAATATGTACAGGCATGATGGCTTTGGTATTTTTAGTGATGGCAGCCTCTATTTTTTTTGGATCAATCTGAAAACTTTCAGGATCCATATCTACAATTACCGGTAATGCATAATGAAGGACTACGACATTATAGGTGGCAATAAAGGTGTATACAGGAATAATCACTTCGTCTCCCGGGCCAATGCCCAATGCTCCCAACATGGCATATAATGCGCTGGTACCACTGGTTACGCCAAGGGAATGTTTGACCCCGTACATTTTAGAATGTGCTTCTTCGAAGCGTGAAGTCACCTTTCCGCTCAAGCGCCCCCAATGGTTACTGTATAAGGTATCCAATAATCCTTTGGCTTCAGTATGATCGTATATGGGCCATCCCGGGAAACCTCCCGGTTGTGCTTTAGGCCCTCCCAGAATAGCAGGCTTCACATTGTTGATACTGTGGCTACCACTATTTGCCAGTATGGAATCAGGCCTGAAAGCCTTTCCCGCCGATGCTGTTGCAGCGGCTCCGATAAAAGTTCTTCTGTTAATTGTTTTCATCTTTTTCTTATTTTAATTGTTGTTGAGAGTCTATATAATCCATGGCTTTTTTCACACTTCCGGAACTTAGAAGCAATGCTTTGGCTTGCTCATAATCGGAGATACCCCGTTTTTCCTGAAGCATTTTTACCGAGCGATCCACAGCTTTATTATTGATTAAACGGACATTGACCATCCGGTTATCCTCCACACGTCCTAACCGGATCAATACAGTGGTACTGATCATGTCGAAAAGCATCTTTTGTACCGTCCCGCATTTCATGCGGGTGCTTCCGGAAACGAACTCAGGGCCGGTGATCACTTCAACGGGATAGTCGGATATTGCCGCGATAGGGGAGTCTGGGTTATTGACCATGCATCCACAGGGAATATTCAGTTCCTTGCATTTTTTCAATCCTGCCAACACATATGGAGTAGTGCCGCTGGCAGAAATACCCAATACAAAATCGTTCCCGTTTACCCGGTATTGTTGCATCTGCTGCCAGGCATCTTCGGTATCGTCCTCTTTTTCTTCCAGTACTTGCAGCAGATTCTCTTCGCCACCTGCTAAAAGACAATTAATGACCCCTTTTTCAATACCAAAAGTGTTGGGTAATTCGACCTTATCGAGAACGGAAAGCCGACCCCCGCTCCCTGCCCCAAGATAAAACAAGCGGCCTCCCGCTCGTAGCCGCTCTTCAATAGCGGTGATCAGTTTACTGATCTGAGGTAATTCTTTTTCAATGGCCGGGGCTACTTTCTGGTCTTCCCGGTTAATATTAGTGATCAATTCGTCCACGCTCATCTTTTCCAGATGACGGTACAAGGAGGGTTGCTCGGTAATTCGTTCCATAAATTCCAATTAATTATTTAATGATTTTGTGAGGTCAAAACCTGACTGTCAGGCTTTGAATTTTGTTCTATATTCTTTTATTATCGCATTCTACTGATATTTTTTGCTTTATATTATTATTGATAGGGAATGTTCTTAAATTTCCTTAGGGTCTAATTCTCCGCTGCAAACAGCAATAAGTGAAAATGTTATCAGACCGCTTGCAGCGGAGAGTCGATTCCTATTCAATATTCCAGGATAAATCGGGATTGAAATCATATCGCCACAAATCGCCATTGTTGTCTAAGCATAGCAAAGCTGTTCCCTGCTTGATCACATCGAGATATTTATTCCATCCGCTTCCGATTTTCACCCGGCTGCCTAATACGAAATCATCCGATAGCGCCATGTGCCAAAGGTCACCGGATTTATCAATGGCCAAAAGGGAGTTCTCGTAAGGGACAATCTTCCAGTAATCCTTAAATCCCGTTCCAATATCGACAAAGCCACCTACCCATGCATTACTTTGATTAATGCCTATCTTTTTTAATACTCCTGATGTATTGGTCATGATCAGTGCAAAATCCTTGAACGGCATTAATCTGTCGATACTCAATCCTGACCATCCTGACCCAAAAAAGGGTACATACCTAAGTGTATAGTTATCATCTTCTATAATCGCACAGTCGACAATATTTAAATCAAACCTCATTATCCTTTTATTGGGTAAGTAAAATACCGAAGCATAATTAGTCCATCCTGATGCAATCAGAGAGGGTGTTCCGAATGTTTTATCCGCTTGTGGTTTATATACCCACAAATTCCCGGATTTATCAAGTTGTAACAAATCCTCCCCTTGAGTAAAGAAATGGCCATTCTTGTTTTCTCCGATACTGTATACTTTCTGAGGAACCACGGGAAAACTGATATCGGACGGTACAAACTCTTCTTCTACAATGGAATAAGATCCGCCACTTTTAAGGATTTGATATTTCAATGTCAATTTTTGTTGTTCCGGTATGAACACCCCCTCTTCCACATTCGATATTGTATTCAATAGTCCGTTGAAATAACCTTCGGTTTTGATGTTGTTCGTTGAAGAGAACATCAGTCGAAATAAAGTATTGGATAGGTTGGGGGATTCGGCAACGCGATTACAGTCGTACACATCGGTGGTGGTTAACGCCGATACCCTGCTAAGTATCTTTATTATATTGCTATAGGACGTTCTTCCCGTAAGTATTCCATTGCTCCCATAGTCAGAACGGGTTCCTGAGGCGGAATAGATACATATCTGCTCTTTCAGGGGATAGGTGGAAAGCGTATCTATAGTATTATCCAGAAGATATAGGGTAGATATTTCCAGAATATCTTCAACACTATTTAATCTGTTTCCGACATCCGGCAATACTGTACTCGGCTCATCAGCACGAACAAAAACAACCGCATGTTCACCGGATGAACGTTTTTTATAGGAAATTTTCATTCCGAGAATTCCATAAAGACGGGTTCCCCATGTAATTTCAATATCAGAAGCTTGTTTCTCCTTGTCGTAGGCAAGAATCTTCATGGTTGTGACAGCTCTGTTTTTTAACGTGGCTCGGTAATTATCCCCATATGATATCCCCTGGACAGTCGAATACAATGAACGATCACCCCTTGTATTCTTGTTGAATAATTCAAAAGAATAGGTCCCTTCGGCCAGATTGTCAATAATGATAGAATCGGCCTGTATGCCTTTTTCTTTCCTGAGAAAGGTTTTGACAACTGAATCCTGGCGCATGTTCCAGTAAATAACGGTTTGCTCTATCTTGGGATCGGCGTTTACATACCATTTGAGTTTTATTCTTCCCTCTCCCGATAAAGCGACCAGACTGTCGGTCATACCCAGATAGAATGTTTTCTCTCTATCAAGGTATTGCTGATGGATGTCGTTCATATCACTGCATCCGGGAAATAGGAGATAGACACAGACAGTCAATATCCCTAAAAATATGGTTTGTATTTTCTTCATAGTGTACAATTATTCAATTATGTTGGTTCCAAAAAAGCTCAACTCACCCAATTGCCAGTAATTATTAGGCACCGGTTTACCGTCGGCCGTAGCACGGGCAAAGAAACGTATATATCGAACCGGGCCTAACTCCAACGGAAGTTCGTATTCATCTCCGTCTACTGCTCCTCTCTGCCAGATTTCCGTATCGCTGGCTCCCAACAGGTCAAGTCTTTCCCTGGCAAAATAGCCAAGATATTCCCAGTCTTCCTTAAAGGTGCCGGTGGGATTTTCGTTGTCGGCCCAATACTCATCAGGTTTATTTGTCTCCAATATGGGTGAGCCCCACATCTCAAACTCGGTAATGTTCACATTGCGGTAAACATCAGATATTATTCCGTCTCTTAAACTGGGCCAGAATTTAAAACGACTCAGTTTGTACACCTCCTTGATATCGAAAGTAAACGAATTACCTTCTGAACCGGCCTGGTTCAGGTAACCAAAGGAACCCCCGCCAATAATACCGTCGTAAAATTTGGGAAATGCATGGGAGGCCTGTAACTCAGTGAGATTATCCCCTTTGACATAAGTTCTCACGTCTCCCCAGGGCTTTGGCACCTCCATTTCAAAAATAGGTGTCGTCTTATAATAGACGGTATCGGATATATTTTCCCATTTATCTCCTATAATAACGGCAAAAGTAGTTTCCACGGCCTCGAATCCACGGTAGGATCGTCTGTCGTTAGAAAGTGTGGAGAAATATATTTCATCTCTTTCCAGTTTTCCATCAATAAATGCCAGTAAGCGGACGTTCAACTCTGTATTCAATAAATTCTCCCAACTCAATACAACACCTCCGAAAGTGGTTATGAAGTTAAGGGATTCTTTTGTCACATCGACTAAACCTTCAAGTGGTGTAAACTCTATAATCAACGGATCGGAACGGTCTTCATTGTGATTCTCGGTATAGAGTTTGACGGTTACCGGTTCCGAGGTCCTGAAACCTTCAACCCGTATCGAGTTTTTAAAATAGGAAGAACGTTCGGCATACGGTTCACCGTTCCTTACATATTCTGCCGTGATACACAAAATATTAGGATCATTCGGAACGGCATAGGTAATAATACCTCCTCCGTTAATCGGGGTTACCTCATAATCGGTAATGGCTGTAGGTTTTTCAAAGCCTGTTTTATCCTTATCTGCATTGCATGCATATAGGATAATGGAAAACAAAAACAATAGCAGGTATATTTTCTTCAGATGATTCATAGCAATTAAATATTATTGAGTTATTATTGCCCTTATAGGCTACCATCCCCAGGTTTGCACTAAGTTCCTATTTATTCTCAAATCAGTAAGACTAATCGGCCAGAGGTAATCTTTTACCGAGATTTTACGCGGTTCTCTGGTCTGGACAATTTGATAGTAATCTTCGGGTGCACGGCCGTCATTATTCCAATTCCGTCCCGGGAGTGTCCAGAATTCGTTAATCCGTTTCCACCGCCTTACATCCCAAAAGCGCTGTCCTTCAAAAGCCAACTCGATCATGCGTTCCTGCTGGATAATCTTGCGCATTTCGTTTTTGTCGAACGGGCGATTGGGAGATAATGATCCTTCCCATGCCTCTGCAACTCCTTTTAGGCCGGTAACAGCCCTTACCTGATCGATCCATTTATGCACCTCTTCATTGGGGGTGTCATACACTTCATTCAGCGCTTCGCTATAAAGAAGGTAGAGGTCTGCGAGTCGAATAACAGGAAAAAGATAGGGATTCATGACATATGCCCCACTTACATTTGCATTGGATTCGTAAGCCACTAATTTCTTGATGTAGTAGGAGGCAGGGCTTTCATAATTGGATACGTCACCCAACCGGGCCTTTAAAAAAGGCGTGAAAGTTTTTCCCCGATCGGTGGTCAGGGTCGATAATTCAAAGAATCCCCGGTCAAACCCCAGGTTTGCATAAAAGCGGGGTTCTCTGTCAAAATGGAGCGCCACTGTCCTTTCATTTATAGGAATATAACTTGCATGATTTGCTTCGGGAGTGGATACACGCAATTGATAACGGGCATCATAATTCCAGTCCGGATCTTCTGTAATAGGGATACCTTTATTAGTGTAAAATAGTTCCGTCATATGGAATGATGCATAAAAACGCGGTGTTATTTTGCCAATATCTACGGGCTTCATAATAGGTAGGCTCAATCTTTGCAGGTCACCGACAAGCCTTGTGTCCGTCCAGATAACACCTTTGTTCCATCTTTCGGTAAAACCTTTCCTTACATGCATCAGCTTCACTAAACTGTCGTTCATCGCACTGGTGCTGGCCACGGACATCTTATCGTATACGTAGAGCTCCAATCCCGCATTATGGCAAGTATCGATGGCAGCCTTGATTGCATCCGCAGCTCTGACCCATTTGTCTTTACTGTAGGCAGGAGATACCAATTGCTTGTTTCGGGAATCTACCCAATTGATATAGTCCGGGTTTCCGTTGAATAAAGGACTGGCACCCAATGCTAAAACTTTCGCCTTTATGGCCAGGGCTATCGGACGGGTAATCCTGCCGTCTTCCTCGATCGGATTATCGATAAGCATAGGGAGGTTTGGGGAAGCCTCGTCGAGAAGTTCAACAATATAATCCACACATTCGTCGACTGGTTCACGGAATACCCAGGTATCTTCAGGTGGGGCAGACAAAGGTATGTTCTCTTTGATCAACGGAATGGGGCCATATAATTGTAATAGAAAAAAATGGTAATAAGCCTTCAGGAATGTGACTTCGGCAATCCATCGAGCTCTTTCCCGTTCTTCTATGTCGCGGGGTGTATGGATCTCTTCAAGGAAAATATTACATTGCCGGATGGCCAAAAACAGGTTTGTGCCACCGTTGCCCCCCGACCAGTAATTCTGGAGTGGACTCTCCGAATTCTGACCTCCGTAACTGATCTTTCCTGCAGCGGTACCCTGGAAAGCTATAGTGTAATTGCCTCCTGAGACGTCAAATTCGTCAAGGTTGTCAAAATAGGCGGGATAGTTCCACATATGAATAATATTGGGCAGGAAAGAATAGCAGGAAAACAGAAACCTCTCCGCGGTTGCCCGGTTCGAGAATGCATGTTCGATCCGGGGTACATCGTTAGGAACAACATCCAGATAGTCGGCACAGTTTGTAGTGAAGACTACAAAGACAAAAATAAAAACTGTTTTTATTATTGAGTTTTTCATATTAATTGCATCTATAAGATAATATTTACACCAAGATTATACACCCTTTGGACCGGATAACCTAATCCATCCCCTGCCATTTCGGGATCCCAGAGTTTGAACTTAGACCATACCAGCAGATTAACGCCGCTAAGATACACGCGGAAAGTTTTGATCCTGAGTTTTTGTGACAACCGTTCGGGAAAAGTATAGCCCAATTCGGCTGTTTTAAGGCGCAGAAAACTGCCGTCTTGTAACCAATAGGTGCTATTCTGTGCATTGTTCTGTATCACATTCTCAGACAAACGCGGCCAGAAAGGATGGAAACTCCGGTTGTGTTCCGACCAGTGATCATCAGCAATATATTTGAGCAGCGCCCGCTGTCCGTTATTGATAAAAGGCGATACGGCATTGACATCGATCATAAATGACGACCGGGCTGAACCCTGAAAGAAGCAGGAGACATCAAAACGGCGGATACCCATCGAAAATCCGGCTCCGTAAATGATTTCGGGCGTACTGGGATATCCTATCGGCACTATATCGTTGCTGTCGATCACACCGTCATTATTGATATCCATATACTTAATATCACCTGCCATGGTTTGGGTAGCATCTCCGAAATTCTGCCGGGGGGAGTTTGCTACCTCTTCTTCATCTATAAACAGACGCTCGGCAATATATCCCTCCCATTGATTGAGTTTACGTCCCACCCGTGATCTCCATGGGGTATCGGAATAATCCGGCTCTTCTACCTTTACGTATCTGCTGGTGGCATAGGTAAAGTTTCCGTTCATCACTAACCAGAAATCATTGGAAAATGATTTCTGGTATTTTATTTCGGTTTCAAAACCTTTACCTTCGGCTATACCGAGATTTGACTGCGGTATAGTGGCTAATCCCATGGTACTGGGTACATTTTGACGGGTTTGCAGGATGTTCTCACGTCTCTCAGTGAAATAATCGGTCAGGATTGTCAGATCATTGAATAGGCCGAGTTCAATCCCGAGATTCATTTTCTTCGCTACTTCCCATGTGACCAATTCATTGGCGTACCTGGAAATGGAGATGCCTGGTTTGCGGGTACCTAATTCAGTTCCGAAAGTATACCCATAGCCCGCGTCTTCCATGTTGACCTGTGACATATAAAAAAATCTGTCATATAAAGAACCTATCTGATCATTCCCGACCAAACCATAAGTCGATTTAAATTTAAGGTTTGTAATAACATTCTTATAAGGTTCCATAAATGATTCATTGGATGCAAGCCAACCCATCCCGAAGGAAGGGAAAAATCCAAATCGGTTATTTTTTGCAAACCGTTCGCTTCCGTTGTACCCGAAATTAAATTCTGCAAAATAACGCGAATCATACCCGTATGCAAATCTTCCCGCAGTAGATATATTCCGTTGAGGAAGGGATTGTTGGATGGTAGTAACTTCCGTATTGGTAATCTGTTGCAACGAAGATACAAGCAGTATATTCATATCATGTTTTTCTTCGAATACTTTATTATACCCGAGGCGAAATTCACCATACATACTTGCAATTACATCCTTTCTACCGAAATCATAGGATAAATATTCGGAACCCGTGGTCGGATTAAAATTCCTTAACCGATAGGAGCCATCCAAAGTGGTTACCGGTTCGTAATAGAAAGGCCTGTACGAACGGTTCAGATCGTAATATGATTCACGTTTCATATTCACTAAACCCCGTATAAACAGACCATTGAATGCTTTATCAAATTTCTGCTCCATTTCCATTTGCGTAAGCATCATTGACGTCTTGGCTTCCTTGTAGCCGCTGATAATTTCAGCTAACGGATTGGTGTAATAATTATCCGGAGGACGGTTTATTGCTGTTCCGAATAGCAGATGATTGGTATAGAGGTTTGCTTCATCTTTAGGGTAAGTCGGTGAAAACATAACGGATGTTGCATTTCTTGCAAGCTGGAATACTTCCGCACCTCCCTGCTTTGGTCCATGCGAATCATCGAATGTGCCATAGAAACGTATCATACCAGTAGTCCGGGGAGTTAACTTAATGGTTACATTCGATCTCAACTGAATTTTTCTTAAGTCGATATTACTGCTTACACTATTCTCCGGTATATCTTTCAGTATCCCGGTATCGTGCTGCATATTGCCTGCAATATAGTATTGCACCATTTTACCTCCTCCTGAAATATTCACATTTACCCGTTGGTTAAAGGTTCTGTCTTTTATTAGATAATCATACCAATTTACTGATGGATACATAAGTGGGTTAGTACCATTTTCCGTGTGATAGATCTTTTCCGGTGAATACACATAGTCGAGCCTGCCCGTTCTGGTGATTCTTGCCTCATTATGCAATTTCATATAAGTAACGGGATCAGCCAGTTCCACCAGTGCGGAATTGGCTGAGCTGGAAAGTTCTGCCCTCACATTGATACTCATCTGATCGGCAACACCTTCCTTTGTTGTCACCAGAATTACGCCATTGGCTCCACGGGCACCATATAAAGCGGCAGAGTTGGCATCTTTCATTACCGAAAATGATGCAATATCGTCGGGATTAATTCTGGCAAGATCAGTAGAACTCATTTCAATCCCGTCAATTAAGATAAGCGGGTCTTTTTTTCCTGCTGCACTGAATGATGTGATACCCCGTATGAAGAACTCTGCATTGTCCAGCCCCGGTTCGCCCGAGCGTTGGTAAGCAATTACACCAGCCAATCTTCCCGCGAAAGCCGTAGTCATATTACTGGAAGGGACTTTAAGTTCTTTAGGACTGATTGTGGTAATCGAACTGACAACACTCTCTTTTTTCTGTTTCCCAAAAGCTACTATCTGGACTTCATCCAATGAAATGACATCCTCCCGGAGCGTTATAGTTACATTATTGGCTTCCCCGGCTTTCTCTTCTTTACTTTCATAACCAATAAATGAATAGACTAATGTTTCATTTGCACTACATTTAATGGTATATTTTCCATCTATGTCCGTAATAACTCCGGCTCCTTTTCTTTCTTTTACTGCTACTTGAACTCCAGGCATGGGAAAACCATCCTGATCAACCACTCTTCCCGAAACCTGAACTTCCTGTTGTTGAATTTCCTCAATTTTGGGATTTAGAGATGTAGTTAATTTCTTCGTAGAGAACTCTTCTGGAGAATTGATTCCCCTCACAGATAAAAAACATGTAAAGAATATCAAAAGAACAGAAATCTTCGCTATTCTTTGCATTCGGTTGCATTTTTTAAGCGCAACTTGGTTAGATTTAATTACTTCTTTCATACATTTGCAATGAATTTTAGTTTACATTATTGAATTTGGTATTTTGTAAATTAATCTTTCATGAAATCGGGTGATGTATCGGCATTGTCCGATTTCTTTTTTCATTCATTTCCATAAGCATTTTATTATTATATAGTTTTGAAAAATGGGAACCTCAGATAAGCGAACAATCGATTCTATTCTTAAATTACAATATTTTAGTCTGTTAATCTTTGATCTATATATTATTATATCAGTCATGATAATATGTTCGTATCAATAATAATAAACGAAAATATGCGTTTTTATGCATTTTTTAAATTTAAATACACGCAAATATATGCATAAAAATAAATAACATTATAAGCGGAGGGTAAAAAATGTATATATTTAACAAAAGATAACTACTTTTCTATTTATGATAACAGTAGTAGAAGGTAGAAGGCAATTCAAAAGATTAACCTATGTGGATAATATATTTTAATTAACTGTTATTCAGCGAATAGCGTAAGGCTATCCGAAAATATTCAATGACATTATGACGAAATATCTGATAATTCAAATTATAGAGATTTTCTTTTGATAAGAAGATAAGCGTTTGTCCCCCGGATCTAATTCTGTGATGAGATAAGAGATATCATTCAAATCCGCTACTTTATATCTCTTTGAGATATTTAATTTTTCGGAAATAGTCAATAATATTGTTTGGCT
>NZ_CALNAT010000218.1 GCF_937873925.1 uncultured Proteiniphilum sp.
TGACTTTGCTCATTTAGCTTAACGAAAACGTTCTTTCTCTATTTATTCTGACAAGTTACGATTGACCGATTCCGGCGTCAAAATTAGTTCTTTTTGTTCTCTTTTAAAAGTATTTATCGCCTTATTCCATCTTTTTACATGGATATCAATCCATTCCGGATGGCGTAAAAAGTAAGTCCCGAAACGGTTTTGATACCTGTCTTTGAAATGATGTTCTTTCTGTGCGTAAGTACCGTATTATGACTGATATTCAGCTTTACCGCTATCTCTTTATTGAGATACCCTTTCACGATAAGCCGGAGGATCTCTTCTTCCCGGTTTGTAAGTTGATGGGCGTGACGGTTATGGTGTGGTGCATGCTCGCCGGAAATGACATGGTGCAGATACCGGATACCGCTCGGATCCAGTTCGTCCAGCTTCGGGCGAAGCACCTTTTCGCGCAATCTGTTGTGTGCGGCAAGATCTTTTTCAAAAGAATGAATGGAAAAGATGACCGCGTAAATTAGATTCTGATTGAACTCTTTGGAGAGATGCTTGATTAAGATGTTCTTCAGATCATGCAACAATTCGTAGGGAAAGTCATCATCGGATAGCGCCAGATTCCGCAGATGCTCCGTCATTCTTTCCCTGAATTTCAGAAAGAGATCGTTGAGTATTCCCAGTTCTTCGTTTTCGGAGCCGCTGATGGCAATAAAGGCATTCAGGTGCTTCCCGATGTTAGGCACCAACTCATGGATATAATTTTCCACGGTATGTTGAAAATAATCGGCAATCGCTTCCGCATCGAACAGCGGCAGCGATGCCCCGGGAAGATAGCTTTCATCGAGATAAACATTGAGGACAGTGAGGATGAAATCGGGGTTGAGCGTATGCTCGTCGCAAAGTTCAAGAATAGTCCTGTCACCCACGCCAAGCCTTATTCCGAAACGATTAAGCACGGGAATAAGCTCATTGTGCTCCGCAAGCACATCGGCCATGACACTATATCTGTTCAACAATGGCACCTATCTGTCCTGATTTGTTTTTATTTTTGCTGTATAATTGCGATTGCGCCTGTGTTCCCGATAAAGATGGCGAATGGCATCTACAGGATACAGGAATAGCATGCGTGGCCCCGCAAAACGCATCACCTCCTTAATTTTCATTCGCATATCGCTCTTATAACAATGAACGGTACAGGCAGCACAGGCAGGTTTCTCTTCACCGAAAGGGCAACGCTCCAGTCGCTGTAACGCATACTGTCTCAATAACGCACATGATGAACACAACTCCTTCACGGAACCATGTTTAGAACGGCAATAGATCGCGATCATTTTGCTGACGACTTTTCTTTCTCCTTCATTCAAAACGATTAATGTAATTGAAATGTAAAATTAGCCATATTCTTCTTTCCCGCCAAATCGATCATCCGTTTTTTCTCAGGAGGCCGCCTGTTCATTAAGGACCGCCCATAGAATTGTCGTCGGGAGCCGGCTGCGGTTTACCGGTTGGCTTTTTGGAGATCAGATAATCGCCCTGTGAATTTCTATTTATCCGATACCCTTCGTTCAATTCAATAATCCATCCCTCTCCGACGATTCTCTCATCAGTGATCTCCAGCGGCTCCGAGACAATTACCCATCGCCAGTCGTTCCTAAGCAGCGCCCCTCCCTTCTCCACGGTAAGGGTGCCCCAGTTGTCGCCGATACTGACGGTGGGATAAACGGTTCCCTCATCCTCATCAAGAGGAATGAGGTTTTGCGGATCGAAAGCCATATTCATATCTTCCAATCGTATTTCGAGGTGCGGTTGCTCAAAAAATTTCTCCCGGTAGGTATCGAGCAATATATTGTTAGATAGTTCCCTTTTGATCTCTTCATCGGTAATGGTACGTCCCCGGTACTCTTCAGCAACCTGTTTTACATAGGATTGTAACAGGATACGCCTATCTACACCGAATGCTTCGGAAAAAAACTCTGTGAGTTGGGTATCGGCATCCACTTTTTTATTCCATTGATTATCTTTCTGATAGAGAAAAAATCCGTAAACCGGAACCGTCTCATAGGCAAAAGAACGTACAAATGAGGGTACTTTTTCAAACAGTTCGATCCGCCGGATCAGATACTCCCTCCATTGCCATTTATCGCGCCCGCTCATCATCTGCCCCGTGTATGTGGCCAGTCCTTCCAGTAACTCAAGGCTGTTTTCCCTTGTTTCGGAGCCCCTATAGAGCATATGACGATACTTTCTGAATATCAACGCGTTTCTCAAATGTTCCTCGGCCCGGTTGAATCTGTGGGCCCTTAATGCAGCATCCAGTGCCGCCATTTCAAGGCGCAGGTATATCCTTCCCTCCCTGAGGTCCAAATGATTGTTTTCCTCCCTCCTGATCTCGAAGCCGAGTGGGGGTTGAGCCACATGAAACAGCTCATGTGTGATAAGATCGATGCGATCCTGTTCGTTTGCCGATAACGGTAACTTTATCATCGCCCAGTGTGTACCGCTCCAGCGGATATCGGTATTGGAAAAGGTGATCTTTTTGGGCAATACCCCGCTGTAGATTCCCTTATCGAATTTCAGGGCTCCTTCTTCGTCGGGCCGGTTGGCATAGACCTCTCTTGTCTCCGGATCCACAAGCAGGATAGGACCATAGATATCTTTATCCCACAGCCCCTGATGCAGAAAAGTCGCTTTCTCCACCTGCCTGAAGTAGAGTAAAAGCGAGTCCGCAGAATACCGCGAGGCCCGTGTAGCGGTTGTTACCGTAAGCAGGCCCGTCAGCCAGATGCCTGTGAGCAATTTCATTGTTTTATGATTTAAATAACGGTCTATCTATTTCCCGGATAAGCCGGTGTCCCTATCACACCTTATTTATATCTCCGCATCACCTTTGCGGAAAGCCGTGTGACCCATTTTCTCGGCAGGAAACGGATACCGAAAGGGGCCAGTTTGTTCATAGTACCGTGAATGATCATGGATTTACCTTTCATCATAGCCTTGAATCCCAGTTCGGCCACTTCCCTCGCATCAGCGATCTTCACATTCCTCACCAGTTGAGATGCGTTCATTTTCGACACTTCGCCAAAATAAGTACTGGTGGGGCCCGGACAAAGCGTAGTGACAGTAATATGATCTTTTTTCAGTTCATTCCCCACAGCCTCCGACAGGTGAAGCACGAAAGCTTTCGTGGCGAAATAGACCGCCATCATGGGCCCGGGTTGAAAGGCCGCTGTAGAAGAGAGGTTCAGTATCCTGCCTCTTTTTCTTCCCTTCCACTCCTGTACAAAGAGATGGGTCAGATGCGTGAGCGAGGTTATATTCAATGTAATCATCTCCTCATACCGTTCCCAGGGCGTGTCAGCAAATGACCCATAGTCGCCGAAACCGGCATTATTGATCAAATAATCCACATCCAATCCTTTTTCTTTTACCTCCCGGAAAAGCTCTCCGGCAGCACCCGGGCGGGAAAGATCTTTCACCACCGGATATACAGAGATACCGTACCGGCTTTCCAGTTGCTCTTTCAATAGTTCCAGCCTGTCACCGCTACGGGCCGTCAGGATCAGGTTACATTGGTTTTCCGCAAAAAGGAGTGCCAGTTCCTTTCCTATTCCTTTGGATGCCCCGGTGATCAATACTGTTTTTTGCATACCCCCTCCATTTTAGGGCAAAATTAAACTATTTTTTTTCTTACCTGTCAAATATGAAGAATAAATTCAATGGATTAGTGCTGATGTGCTAATTTATGGATGTAATGAGGGAGGCGGGAAGGTGGTTAGGTTGATGGGATGATTCGTTGAGGTCCGATGTCCTAAGGGAAGATTTTTTACAGTTTGGCGGAAATAAGAAAAATGAAGAAGTGGGAAGTGAAGAAAATCGGACGGTAAGGCATTGCAGAGGAAGGAAGCGCTACACTACAGCCCTCCTGTAAACTCTCTGCAATATTTAGTTAAATTGGGTTCTAATTGATGGAGCGTGTCCGGTTGTGATAACCAGGTGCGCTCATTTTATTTCAGTTCCGTTTTCTCGATTTATCGATCCGGAGAAAAATAAAAAGCAAAATAGTAAATCCCCACAGGGAGGAACCTCCATAGCTGAAGAAAGGCAACGGGATTCCTATGACGGGCATAATACCGATAACCATGCCGATATTGACGATCATGTGAAACAGGAAGACACTTGCCACACCATAGCCATAGGTGCGTCCGAAGACCGTGGTCTGGCGTTCTGCCAGACGGAACAGACGAAGTACGAAGATCATTATAAGCAGCAGAACCACCGAGGAACCGATGAATCCGTGCTCTTCTCCTATAGTGCAGAAAATAAAATCGGTATCCTGTTCGGGTACATACTTGAGCTTCGTCTGCGTACCGTTGAGGAATCCTTTTCCTGTCAGTCCACCCGATCCGATAGCAATCTTGGATTGCCCCACGTGGTATCCCGCCCCGCTCAGGTCCTGCTCCATTCCCAATGTTACCTTGATACGCATCTGCTGGTGCGGCTGAAGTACATCGTAAAATACATATTCCACCGATTCGAGAAAGGCAAAAGAACCGATCAGAAACAGAAAAATATAGAGATATGTTCTTTTTCTGTACCAGATAAAATGGAACAGCAGGTATAGAGCGGAGAACAACAGGGCCACGAGAGCGACTATCCCCCAGTCTATCTTCACGGAAAAGAGTGAAGCCACAAAAGCCAGCAGAAAGATAACGGCTGCCGACAGCAGAAGGATGACAGAGGTGTTAAGCCGTTTAATATAATTCCATACCATGACCGCCGAGAAGATAATGATGAGAATGACAGTGATGAACTCTCCTTCGGAGAGCGCCCCTATCTGATTGTGGGAGAATCGGATCCCCAAAATGAAGTAGAGAATGGCGGCGATCCCCATAAAAAGAAATCCTCCCGGTAACCCTTCCCTGTATAACACTAGTATAAAACTCAGGTAAACCAACGCCGTACCGGTTTCGCTTTGGGCAATCACTAAGATCACCGGCAACAGAATGAGGCTGCTTACCAGCAAAAGGTTCTTCCGCTCCATCAGGCGGAAGGTGTAGGAGTTGAACACCTTGGCCAGTGCCAGGGCGATAATGAATTTCATGAATTCGGCCGGTTGCAGCCGTACCGGTCCGATAATAAGCCATGAACGGGATCCGTTGATCTCTTCCGCCACCAAAAGTGTGACCGCCAACAATAGAATACCCGCCAGATAAAAAAGAAACGCATAGGTTTCGTAGAATGCCGTGTCAATCTTCAACAGGGCAAATGCCAGCAGGAACGAAGTGCCTATCCAGATCAACTGCATACCCGCCCTTGTAGAGAGGTCGAATAAGCCGGCGGCATTTTCCAGGTCGAAACTGGCAGCATAGATATTGAGCGATCCGAGCAGCACAAAAAGGAGATAGAAGATGACAGTCGGCTTGTCCACTTTCCCCTTTTCCGGTATGTCGCTGTTTCCCTGATAGATCATTACAACTTCTTCTTAATTAGTTAGATGACTGACTGACCGGCAGGTTTCTTGTATAGACATAGGGCAGGATCTCACGATTCATGATGGTGGTCTCCAACCATTGGTCGCTCTCGGGTATCTCTCCCCTGAAAAATTTCTGCATCATCAATCGGGCGATAGGTACTGCATTTGTCGCACCCCACCGGCCGTGCTCCACCACTACGGCGATAGCCACCTGCGGATCATCTTTGGGTGCGAATCCCATAAAGAGCGAGTGGTCTTCTCCATGTGGATTTTGTACCGTACCGGTCTTACCGCATACCTCCACGAAGGGCGCCAGATTAATACCGCGGCAGGTACCCATAGTCACTGCATCAGCCATCCCCGCAACCGTTATATCAAAATGCTCCCGGTTGACACCCGATTCATGCCTTGTGGTATAAGTTGCTTCCAGTGCCGCTCCTTTCCGTTCTTTTACCACGTGCGGTGTATAATAATAGCCCCTGTTGGCGATCATAGCGCCCAGGTTGGCTATTTGCAGGGGTGTAGCAAGAATCTCCCCCTGCCCGATAGCGATTGAGATGATATTGTGCGCGTTCCAGCGTTCTGTTTTGAATACATTCGTATAGAACTTGCTGTTGGGAATAAATCCCCTTTTCTCAGATGGGAGGTCGACACCCAGGGGATAGCCGAATCCCATATCCACCATGTGATCGCGCCACACATCGAAGGCAGCCCCTGTTGTCGCATATTTGCCCCTGTTGCTCAACATGCTGTTAAGGCCATAACAAAAGAAGGAGTTGCAGGAGGTAGTGAGAGCATACTGCACGGACAACGGCGAAGCGTGGGGATGGCAGCCGGGGCGCCCTCCCAGCGGAGGATATCCCCCGTAGCATGAATAACGGGTTTCAGCCGTGATGATACCTTCCTGGAGGAAGACCAACCCCTGCGTCGGCTTGAAAGTGGATCCCGGCGGGTAGGTACCGGCGATAGCCCTGTTGATAAGCGGTTTAAAAGGATTGCCCTCAAGCTGCCGGTAATTGGCACTGAAACTTTTTCCGGTAAGAAGTACAGGGTCGTAGGTAGGCGCCGAAACCATACAGAGCACCTCACCCGTTCTGGGGTCGATCATCACGATGCTTCCCACTTTATTGTGCATCAGTTGCTCTCCGTATGCCTGCAGCTCTATATCGATACCCAGGGTAAGATCTTTTCCCGATACCGGAGCCTTGTCATGCGCTCCCTCTTCATACTGTCCCTGCACTCTTCCGTGTGCATCCCGGAGAAGTATTTCCACTCCTTTTTCACCCCGAAGATCCTCCTCATGTGACAATTCAATACCCGATTTCCCCACATAGTCCTTTCTCACATAATAAGGGTCGGTGGCTATCTTGTTCTCATCCACCTCCGCCACGTAACCGAGGATGAGTCCCATGTTGGGATAATTGTATTGTCGTTCCGTACGGCTCTGGATATAGATCCCCGGAAATTTGTAAAGTTTCTCCTGCAACAATCCGTACTCTTCCACATTGAGTTGCGACATGAACAGTTGCGGTGTATAGGATGAATAACCGGGGTTCCTGCGGCGGTCTCTCATATCGGCATCCAGCGTGTAAAACCGTCCTATATCGATGTTGAGCGTACGGCAGAAATCCAACGTATCGAACTGTTTCATTTCCCGTACTACCATCATCACATCATAGGTAGGCCTGTTATAGACAAGCAACTTCCCATTCCGGTCGTATATGGCGCCTCTTGCCGGATAGAGAGTCCTGCGGAGGAAAGCGTTACTGTCGGCATACTCCCGGTATTGCGGGCTGAGCAACTGCAGATTGAACAACTGAGCTATATACACCAACCCGATGATCACCACTACAGCGGCGATAATATATCGTCTTTTGGCTAACGGATTAGAATTGTTCACCGGGTTTCCTCCTAAACATTAAACTATCCAACGCAATGATCAGCGGGATCGTGACAACGGAAGAGGCCGCGATCCGCAGCAGTGTATTCTTCAGATTAAAGAGCGTGAACGCCTCAATAAAAAACAGCAGTGTGAGGTGCAGGAGTACCATGAAAATGGTGAATCGCACGAAAGGGCCGGCGGCCGTATTGATCCCGGGAATAAAGTCGTCGTATCCCTCCCTTTCAAAAAAAAGTCCCAGTATATTTTTTCGGAAGGCAGCTACGAGAGTGGTGGCGGCTGCATTCATTCCGGGGGTATTCAAAAAGATATCGATGATCAACCCCATCACGAAAGCGGCGGTAATTACATAATAAAGGTTCCTGCCCACCGGCAGTTTCAGCAAGAAATAGATATATAAGACCGGAGTAGCAATACCGAACAGGCTGATCCGGTTCAGCAGCAATGTCTGAAGCAGTACCAGGACCACAAAAAGTACTATTTCGTATATATAATTCAGTTTCATCGCTGTAACGTCTCTTCGAGCATTTTTTGTTCCTCGTGATAGGTGTCGTCGATCACCAGTACATCCTGCAACGAATAGAAATTGGTGGCCAGTTGAATATTGAATGTGTTGAAATTATCATCCTTCGACCGGCCTTCACTGCTCACAAAGCCGATGATAAGATTCCTGGGAAAGATACGGGAAAAACTGGTCAGTACGGTATCACCCTTATGAAAAGCTTCATGTTTAGGCAATTCCTGCAGTTGCGCCTCCCCGATGCTTGTGCCGTCCCAGGAAAGGGAACCATAATTTTCGGAGTTCTTCAATCTGGCACTTAACCGGAACTTGGGGTTGATCACAGGGATCACCAATGAGAATTTCGGCAATACAACGGATACCACTCCCACGACACCGCCTGCCGAGATCACGCCCATATCGGGTTTGATGCCGTGTTGTGAACCTTTGTTGATCGTAATGAAATTGTTCACTCCCGAAAAACTCAGGTTGACCACTTCGGCAGGGATAAAATCGAATTGCGGCTGTGGTAGGGTATCGCTCACGAAAGCATTCACCTTCAGAGAATCGGTAGCCGTGAGGAGATCTATCCGGTCTTTGAGTACCAGGATCTCCTTCTCCAGTTCAGCGCTTCGTTCCAGTAACAACTGATTGTTTTTCTTCAGATGGAAGAACGATGTAACATCTTTGGAGAGTGAGTAAAACCACCCGGTTACATGATTGGCTGAAGTAAGATAGACGCTGCGTTGATAGGAATTATGCGTGAAAACGAGATAGAAACTGAATGCAACCAACAGCGTGGCAAGCAGCCAGTGACTATTCCGAATGATAAAGTTAAAAAGATTACGCATGTAAACCTATGCCTTATCCCTGATTAGCGACCCTAGCTTTAAGCTAAAATCCCGCGGTGAATTACCGCATTAAAAAGGTGAATTTATCGATATTCCTCAACGCAATACTGGTTCCCTTGGCTACCATATGCAGCGGATCGTCCACTACCCTGAAGGGGATACCTATTTTCTCGGTCAGCCTTTTGTCGAGACCTCTCAGCAAAGCACCGCCTCCGGTCAGGTAGATGCCGTTGCGAACAATATCGGCGTACAATTCGGGAGGAGTCTGCTCCAGCGCGCTCAGCACGGCTGAGTCGACCTTGGATACCGATTTCTCGATGCAGTGCGCAACCTCCTGATAGGATACGGGTACATCCATAGGTAACGATGTCATTCTGTTAGGCCCGTGGACGATAAAATCTTCAGGCGGGTTGTCAAGCTCGGTAAGTACGGAACCCACGTTGATCTTGATCTGTTCGGCGGTCCGGTCACCCACTTTGATATTATGCTGACGCCCCATGTAATCCTGGATGTCTTCGGTGAAATCATCACCTGCGATCTTGATCGATTTATTGGAGACGATGCCGCCGAGTGATATAACGGCGATCTCTGTGGTACCACCGCCTATATCTACGATCATATTTCCTTCGGGAGCCTCCACGTCGAGCCCGATTCCCAGGGCTGCCGCCATCGGTTCAAAGATCATATACACATCACGGCCTCCCGCGTGCTCCGCCGAGTCGCGCACGGCACGGATCTCCACCTCGGTACTCCCGGAAGGGATACAGATGACGACACGCAGCGAAGGAGAGAAAAGTCCCCCTTTATTTTTATTTGCCATTTTGATCATACCACGGATCATCTGTTCCGCGGCGTTGAAATCGGCAATGACACCATCCCTTAACGGTCTCACCGTACGGATGTTCTCATGTGTCTTACCATGCATCTGTCTCGCTTTCTCACCCAAAGCGATCATTTTATCGGTCTTGCGATCCAGTGCCACGATGGAGGGTTCGTCCAGCAGTATCTTTCCCGTGTTGCTCACAATTACGGAATTGGCGGTACCAAGATCCATTGCCAGCTCCTGTGTAAATGAAAATAAGCCCATAATGTATAATATTAAGCTATTTGATAGCAGCTATGTTGTATGTCCAGTATTTAATGTTTAAAATGCCTTATTCCGGTTTTCACCATCGAGAGGCCGTGTTGATTGCAGTAATCCACCGATTCCCCGTCGCGGACGGAGCCGCCGGGTTGGATAACAGCTGTAATACCCGCTTTGTGCGCAATCTCCACACAATCGGGAAAGGGGAAGAAAGCATCGCTGGCCATCACCGCTCCCTGCAGGTCGAAATGGAATGTGCCCGCTTTCTCGATAGCCTGATTCAGTGCATCCACCCTCGATGTCTGCCCCGTACCGCTGGCGATAAGCTGTTTATCCTTTGCCAATACAATGGCGTTCGACTTGGTATGTTTCACCAGGATATTGGCAAACAGCAGGTCTTCCGTTTCCTTTGTCGTGGGGGCTTTGGTTGTCATCAGTTGCAGATCGCCGGCGCTTTCGACACTCAGATCCTTGTCCTGCATCAAGGCACCGTTCAGTACGGAGCGGTATTGCAAACGTTGTGCAGCTGTCACTGCCTGTTTCAATACCAAAATTATACGATTTTTCTTTTGGAACAAAATATCCAGCGCCTCTTTATCATATTCCGGAGCGATGATCACTTCGAAAAATATCTCGTTAATGGCTTCGGCTGCTTCCCTATCGACCTTCGCATTGGTCACCACGATACCCCCGAAAGCCGATACCGGATCGGCTGCCAGCGCCACGTCCCATGCCTCTTTCACTGTCGGACGGCAAGCCATACCGCAGGCATTGTTATGTTTGAGGATAGCCAATGCTGTTTCGCTGAAGTCGGAGATCAGTGAGACGGCAGCATCAATATCGAGGAGGTTGTTATAGGAAATCTCTTTGCCGTGAAGCTGCTCGAAAATTTCGTCGAAATTACCGTAGAATATTCCCTGCTGATGGGGGTTCTCCCCGTAACGGAGCTGTTTTCCACTATCATAAGCTATTCGCAGCGCCGAACAGTCGTCACCGTCGAAATAACCAAAGATTGCCGAATCATAACCGGAGGATACCATAAAAGCCTCTTTGGCAAACCGGCGGCGGTCGTCCGTATCGGAGAGGCCCTGTTTTTCTTTCAACAGGTCGAGCAACGGCCTGTATTGATCTTTCGAGGCAACAATAAGTACATCTTTATAATTCTTTGCGGCAGCACGTATAAGCGAGATACCCCCTATATCGATCTTCTCGATGATCTCCTCTTCCGTACCGCCGGCAGCGACCGTCTCCCGGAAAGGATATAAGTCTACAATGACCAGATCGATGGAAGGGATATCGTATGATTTCACCTGCTTCCTGTCGGTTTCGTTATCGCGCCGGTAAAGTATACCCCCGAAAATCTTCGGATGAAGGGTCTTTACCCTGCCTCCCAGAATGGAGGGATAGCTGCTGACATCTTCCACCGCCTCGCACTCATAACCTAAAGACTGAATAAACTCTTGCGTTCCGCCGGTAGAAATAAATTTAACCCGTAAATGATGTAATTCCCGAAGTATTTCCTCCAGCCCGTCCTTATGGTAAACCGAAATGAGGGCTGTTTGAATTTTTTTTGACATTCTGCGTCCGTTTAAGTCGTTATTTTTAAAATGAGTACAAAGGTATAAAATCTATCGCTCTTTTTTGTCAATCGGTTTGTTAGTTTTGCATAATTTTGAAAAAAACAGCCGGCAATCACTTGCAGGCTGAACCATGGATGGGGTAAAAGGGAATATTTTACCACCAACTTTAAATAGAGAGAATGAAAATACAAAGATAATCCTGTTTCCTGCCGGAATTACATAACGCAGGTTAAGTTAATATGAAGTTCCGGTTACAAAAGTGTTTCATACAAACTCACATCAGCAAAGTTCTCCATTATTAGCGATAGATCGAAAAAAGGGGTGCCGCTTGTCTGCAGCACCCCTTTCTATGATTTAGAAAGAATGACCCTTATAAATAGGATCCGGTCAATCTCTCACTTCCCAACCCAGTGCGCTGGCGCCCAGAACGGCGGCATCACTCTCTTTGAGTTCGGAGAACATCAACTTCACCTTATTTTTGAAGATGGGCAACAGATTTCTCTCCATACTTTCACGGATAGGATTCATGATGAGATCGCCCGCCTTGGAAAGTCCTCCGAAAAGGATGATGGCCTCAGGGCTGGAAAAAGCTACAAAATCGGCAAATGCTTCACCCAGCATCTCACCGGTGAATCTGAAGATCTCCTTCGCCATTTCATCTCCGGCCATAGCCGCATCAAACACATCCTTGGAGGTGATATCTTCGGCCGGTATATTACGGAGGCGCGTCTGCGTATCAGGTTTCAGTTCGAGATATTCGCGTGCCGTACGCGCCATACCGGTGGCCGAAGAGTAAGCTTCGAGGCATCCTGTTCTTCCGCAACCGCAGAGACGACCGTTGTGCCGACGCATGATCACGTGTCCGAGTTCACCGGCAAAACCGTCGTGTCCGTACACCAGTTGCCCGTTCACCACGATACCGCTACCCACACCTGTTCCCAGTGTGATCACGATAAAATCTTTCATCCCGCGGGCCGCACCGTAGGTCATCTCACCGATAGCCGCCGCATTGGCGTCGTTGGTAAGCGCTACGGGAATACCTGCCCGGTCTTCCAGCATCTGGGCAAAGGGGATCACCCCTTTCCAGGGAAGATTGGGAGCAAATTCGATACTCCCGGTAAAATAGTTTCCGTTGGGTGTACCGGCACCAATCCCCTTGATCTGATCCTTGGTGGTGGTTCCCTCGATAAGATCTTCAATCAGGCCGGTCAGTTCATCCAGATAATCTTCCACCTGAGAATGTTTGGCGGTTTTGATACTGCCGCTCTTTAAAATCTGCCCTCTTTTGTCCACGATGCCGACAACGGTGTTCGTACCGCCTACATCAATACCTATCACATAGGGTTTATCCATAGATTTGTTTATTAAAAGTTAGTCAATGATGATTGTTAGAATTTTATCCGCACAAATATAGGCTTTTTTCGTTAAAACGATTTCATACTCGCGGAATTATTTCATTTCTGTAGTACTTCATCGCTTCCCTCCTTATTTCCTTTCATCCTGGAACAGATATTTTCATCCCCTATCCTTTTTGTTTTTTATACAAAAAATTTCTTATTTTAGAATTTAATTTATTTCTTTGCACTCGAACAAGCTTATATTCCCTATTGTTTTGTATTTGCTTTTTCTGATATATTACTTGTCTGAACTTATGTTTTAAATTTATTTCATAAGTAAATACAAGTATCTATCTGATTTTTAATTATTTACAATTCAGCTCTTTGATATTTTTGTAATCGTTTTTTAAGTTCCTCTTTTATAGGGACCCTCTCGAGTAGCAAGCAACGAAGAATTGCTAAATTTGATTGGCTTTGCCCAAACTGATCAGATGACATTTTTGTCCAATTCAAGATGGTAATACTTCGTCACATCCGAAAAAGGAAGTTAATTACACAATTTGCAACAAATTTCAAAGGTCGTTTTTAGTTTAAAGTGTCCTCGAACAGCAAATTTTATACTTAGAAATACCAAACATTTGGGCTAGTCAGCAGTAATATGTACAAGACTGAGGATGATATTTTTATCTGGAATGAATTTCTTGCCGGAAATGATCGGGCATATGAATTCATATATAAAAAACATGCCCAGACACTTTTTACATATGGACTCTCTTTAACGACCCATGAAGATCTGGTTAAAGATTGCATCCACGACATTTTTGTTCGTATATATGAAAACAGGAAAAATCTCGGAACGACCAATAATATCAGATTATACCTGCTTTCAGCGTTGAAAAATTCCATATTGATAGCTTTCCGAAAGCAAAATACATATAATAAGTTTAAAGAATCTATCGATAAAGAAGATTGGACAGATACCGATACGGTAATCGACAAAATAATAAATACCGAAGAAGAAATAGAGCGAAAGATGCTTATTGACAATATCTGGTCGATCCTCACTACGCGACAAAAAGAAATTGTGTATTATAGATATGTTGAAGGGCTTTCGTTAACTGAAATCGCAGAACGCCAAAACATGGATTATCAATCGGTTGCAAATATTATCTATCGAGCTATAAAAAAAATAAAAAAATTTTATTCAAAAAGTGATTAAAAAAGGAATGATCATGCATTATAATAGAAAATGCATAAATCATGGAAATCGATAACCAGATTAAAAATTATATAGATTTTACATTTGAAGATTTTCTCCAGGATGATTTTTTCATAAAATCCATTTTAAACCCAACAAAGGAATCCGAATTGTTCTGGAAGGAGTATCAAGAAAAAAATAAAGAATATGAGAAGGCTGTCAGATGCATTAAGGATTTGAATAAAAATCTATTGAAGAAGGAAGATGTACACAAAATATGGCATCTTATTCAAGTATCCAATCGCCATCGACAGGCAAAAAGCAGAAGATTTTATATTATCAGCACGGCTGTTGCTGCAAGTATCGTTTTATTCTTTTACATCAAATTTCATTTTACGGAAGCAAGTGATAACCGACAGGATATAAGAGTATTTGCCAACAACAATATACCTGTTGTTGAAACAACGGAAACTCAATTATTCGTATCGGACAATAAAATAATATCATTGCCAGAAAAGGAATCGGCAATACTCTATGATTCGGCTTCTATAAAAGTCACCTCTCACGAAATAGTACAACACGAGATTTCAAAAAATGAAGTCGCCGATTTTAACCAACTGATTATACCTAAAGGAAAACGATCTTTCCTGACCCTGGCAGATGGCACACAAATATGGATTAATTCCGGCACAAGATTAGTGTATCCGTCCGTATTTCCAGACGACAAGAGAGAAATATTCGTTGATGGAGAAATTTATATTGATGTACAACCGGATTATAACAGGCCGTTTATTGTACAGACCAGCGATATGAACGTAAGGGTTCTGGGAACGGAATTTAACGTTCAAGCTTATCAAACAGATGGACAAAAACGAGTGGTGCTGAAATCCGGATCTGTTAAAATATCTTCCGACATATCCAAAGAAGAAATTGTATTGCAACCGGCTGAAATGTATGAAGCAACCGGCACAAACGTTATCGTAAAACCCGTTGACATCAATAACTATATCTCGTGGATTGAGGGGATGTATATCTGTGAAAGTGAGAGATTAGACTATATTCTTACCCGGCTATCGAGGTATTACGGAAAAGAAATTACCGTCGATAAAAAAGCGGCTGGTCTGAAATGTAACGGAAAACTGGATTTAAAAGAAAGCCTGAATGATGTACTGACCATTCTTAAGTATATCGTACCTATAGACTTTACGAGTGAGAAAGACATATATGCAATAACTTATAAACCTTGAATGCCTATGGAAAAAGTCAGATGAAAATAAAAGCGGCCTGATATTACAGTATCAGGCCACCGGATTAGTAATTAACAAGTCACCTTCAATAACTAATTAAGAACTTAATACAAATGTACTACATTTATAAGAAATTACATCAAAAAGATCCATTTTTGATAAAGATGAAGTTTACCCTTATTTTTCTACTTTTGGGAATAAATATCAGCTATGCTCTGAATACTTACTCACAATCGACATTCTTATCCATTCATCTGAAGGATAAAAGTATGAAGGACGTCTTAAGTGAGATTGAAAAAAACAGTGAATTCATTTTTATTTATGAAGATGCCCTGGATCTGAATAAAAAAGTATCCATCAATGCTAAAAATGAGAATATAAGCAATATTCTCAATAAATTGTTTGAGTCAACCGATATTCAATATATCATTTCTGACCGACAGATCGCCATATCTAAAAAAGGCGATTTAAGACAGCCTCCTTCCCAGCAAAATATTCGTGTGACCGGAACCGTATCTGACAATTTGGATGAACCTTTACCTGGGGTAACTATTATTGTCAGAGGTACAGCGCAAGGTACAACGACAGATACGAATGGAGAGTATAGTATTTCCGTCCCGAACGATACATGCGTATTACAGTTCAGCTATATCGGATTCACCCCGCAGGAAATCGTTGTGGGGAATAAAAGAGTTATTTCCGTAAATTTATCGGAAGAAACGACCGGTCTTGATGAAGTAGTAGTTGTTGGATTCGGAAAACAAAAAAAAACAGACGTTGTCGGTTCCGTTACATCTATCAAGCCTGCTGAACTTAAAAAGGTATCTTCCAGCAATATGACCACCATGTTGGCCGGAAATATTGCCGGGATGATATCATACCAACGAAGTGGCGAACCGGGAGCGGATAATGCCGACTTCTTTATTCGAGGCGTGACGACATTCGGATATAAAGTGGATCCGTTAATCCTTATCGATGGGATCGAAGTTTCGAAAACCGATTTAGCCCGAATGCAACCGGATGACATCGAAAATTTCTCGATCATGAAAGATGCGACATCCACTGCGGTATACGGAGCACGTGGGGCAAACGGTGTCATTTCCATCACCACGAAAGAAGGGAAAGAAGGGAAACTGAACATATCCGTTCGTTTTGAAAATGCATTTACTATGCCCACTAAAAATATTGAACTTGCCGATCCCATTACCTATATGAATTTAGGAAACGAGGCCGTAGTAACAAGGGATCCGTTAGGTACCCTCACTTATTCAAAAACAAAAATCGACAATACAATAGCCGGAACAAATAAATATGTCTACCCGGCAACTGACTGGCAAAACGAATTACTAAACGATTATGCAACCACGCAGCGCTTCAATCTGAACGCCAGCGGAGGAGGAAAAGTAGCACGTTACTATCTGGCGGCTACTTTTAATCAGGATAACGGGATTCTTAAAGTTGACAAACGTAACAACTTTAATAACAATATTCGTTTACGCACTTATTCTTTCCGCTCGAATGTTAATTTCAACCTGACCCGAACAACGGAGGCTGCCCTGAAAATATCCGGTACCTTTGATGACTATACCGGGCCAATACATGGGGGTACGGAGGTATACCGGCAAATCATGCGCACTAATCCGGTATTATTTCCTCCCTATTATGAACCGGATGAAACCTATAAAGATTCAAACCATATTTTGTTTGGTAATTATGGTACCGGGGCGCAATATATCAATCCCTATGCGGAAATGGTAAGAGGTTATAAAGATTACTCAAGTTCAAAAATTGATGCCCAGTTTGAACTAACACAGGATTTCTCCTTTATCACCGAAGGGCTTTCGTTTAGGGCTTTATTCAATACCTCCCGTTATGCCTATTTTGATGTTTCCCGTTATTACAATCCGTACTTTTATACGATAGGAAACTACAATAAAACAGATAATACGTATATGTTAGCTTCTTTAAATGAAGGAACGGAATATCTCGGTTATAGCGAAGGTCTAAAAGATGTGTTAACTTCCACTTATATCGAGTTGATGACTAACTACAATCGGACATTTAACGAGACACATACTTTCAGCGGTATGATGGTGTATACCATGCGTAATGAGTTGAAAGGAAATGCAGGAAATCTCCAATTGTCCCTCCCCAAAAGAAATCTTGGATTGTCGGGAAGAGCGACCTACTCATACAGAAGCAGATATTTCGGGGAATTTAATTTCGGTTATAACGGAAGCGAACGCTTTCATAAAAAACATCGATTCGGTTTTTTCCCATCAGCCGGTTTAGCCTGGACCTTGTCAAATGAAGAATTCTGGAATGTTCCAGCTATTACAAATCTAAAGTTTAGAGCCACCTATGGGTTGGTCGGTAACGATGCTATCGGTAGAGATGAGGATCGCTTTTTCTACTTGTCAAACGTAGATATGAATAGTGCCTCCCGAGCTGCACGATTCGGAACATTGAGTGATTATATACGAAATGGAGTTCTTGTACAAAGAAATGCGAATGAAGATATTACATGGGAAATTGCCAGAAAGACCAATATCGGCTTTGAATTGGGACTCTTTGGTAAGCTGACCCTTGAAGCCGACTATTTCCATGAATACAGGACAAATATTTTAATGACACGATCTTCCATACCGACAACGATGGGCTTATATAGTGCTGAAATGGCAAATGTAGGTGAAGCCAAATCGCAAGGGATAGACGGCTCACTAGATTATACCACAAGTTTTGGAAAGGAGGCCTGGTTGCGCGCACGCGCAAACTTCACCTATGCAACTAATGAATTTCTCGCTTATGAAGAACCGAATTATAAAGAATCCTACCGTCAGCGGGTTGGACATCCTATTCAACAGCAATGGGGATATATTGCCGAAAGACTTTTCATCGATGAAACGGAAGTGTCGAATTCTCCAGAACAGTTTGGTATTTATGGCGCCGGAGACATTAAATATCATGATGTCAATCAAGACGGCAGAATAACCAGCGCTGATATGGTACCGATCGGATATCCGACGACTCCAGAAATCATGTACGGATTCGGGATTTCCGGAGGATATAAAAATCTGGATGTGTCTTTTTTCTTTCAGGGTTCAGCCCGTTCCAGCTTTTGGATCGACATCGGAAGTACTTCACCTTTCTATAATGAAACACAACTGCTAAAAGCCTATGCGGATAGTTACTGGTCGGAAGAGAATCAAAACATTTATGCTTTGTGGCCGAGGTTGAGTACAAGAGTTGTTGAAAATAATAATCAAAGAAATACATGGTTCATGCGTGATGGCTCGTTTTTACGTCTCAAGTCTGTTGAAATTGGTTATACGTTACCTGCTAATATTTTGAGTAAGTTGTACCTGTCCAATGCGAGAATTTATTTCAACACAACCAACCCACTTTGTTTCAGCAAGTTTAAATTATGGGATGTTGAAATGGGAGGCGATGGTCTCGGATATCCGATACAAAAGTCGTATAATATTGGGTTAAACATCTCATTCTAAACAATTAATACAATGAATATAAAAAAAATAATTATCATAATAATATCTTTTTGCATGATTTTTTGTGTGTCTTGCGATTATCTGGACGTCGTTCCCGATAATGTAGCCACTATTGATAATGCATTTACCGACAGGAATGAGGCAGAAAAATTTTTATTTACCTGCTATTCTTTTATGCCAAGTCACGGCGACCCAAACTCTCAGGCATTCGGAATGGGTGACGAATTTTGGTTTCCTTATCCTCAGGCTGACTTGTTCTTTTATTGTTATCCTTTCGAATATATTGCCCGGGGGGGCCAAAACGTTAACTCTCCTGCGGTGAATTACTGGGATGGGACAAATTATGGAAAACCCATGTTTCAGGCGTTGAGGGATTGCAATATTTTTCTGGAAAAAATCACCAGCCATATTCCAGGTTTATACGAAACTGAAAAGAAAAAATGGATTGCCGAAGTAAAATTCCTGAAAAGCTATTACCATTATTGGCTTTTACGCATGTACGGCCCGATTCCACTTGTGAGAGAAAACCTTCCGGTATCTTCATCGATCGAAGAAGTACAGGTGAAACGGATACCAGTTGATGAGTGTTTCGATTATATCGTTAGCTTATTGGATGAAGCCTCCCCGGATTTACTTGTTAAAGTACAAAATCCGGCAACCGAGTTGGGTCGGGTATCCAAGGCCATGGCTCTTGCATTGAAAGCAAAAGTACTGGTGGAAGCTGCCAGCCCTTTATTCAATGGTAATACCGATTACATTAATTTTAAAGGGCCGGACGGCGAACAACTTTTCAATCCTGTATATGACGAAAAAAAATGGGAAAAAGCCGCTATCGCTTGCAAAGAAGCAATATTAGTCTGTCACGAGGCTGGAAATGAATTATTTGAATTTAAACCTTCATTCGGAAGTGAGTTGGATGGTTCCATCATACGTCAGATGAGTATCAGAAACAGTGTAACAGAACGCTGGAACAGTGAAATTATCTGGGGGAATCCCAATAGTTCTTCAGATAATATGCAACGACTGGGTACAACCTATCTCGATCCGAGCAAGACCACTAATCTAGGAGTACGTTCCATGTTAGCACCTCCTTTGCGTATAGCTGAAATGTTTTATACCAAAAACGGCGTACCTATTGATGAAGACGAAGAGTGGGTAAATTCAGGAAAATATGCCCAGCGATATGAAGTAAAAACAGCCGAAGAAGAGGATAAATACAATATTAAAGTTGGTACACAGACTGCTGTTTTGAATTTTGACAGAGAAACACGTTTTTATGCCAATCTGGGCTTTGACAACGGATTATGGTACGGAATTGGAAAATTTGACGACAAGGATCAATGGCATATTAAAGCAAAAGCCAATGAACATGCCGGTAAACGTTCCGTATCTTTATTTTCGGTAACCGGCTACTTCTGTAAAAAACTCCCCCATTATCAAAATAATATATTACCAGGAGACGGTGCCGGTTATACTGTTGTTGATTATCCATGGCCTGTAATGCGTTTGGCGGACCTGTACTTATTATGTGCGGAGGCTCTAAACGAGTATTCCGGACCATCGTCGGAGGCTTATGACTGGATCAATCGTGTCAGAGAAAGAGCCGGACTGGAACCGGTCGAAATAGCATGGCCTAAATACGCAAGATCGTCCCGAAAAAACAAACCTACGACGAAAGAAGGTCTAAGAGAAATTATTCAGCAGGAACGCTTAATCGAACTTGCGAACGAAGGTCATCGGTATTGGGAAATCAGAAGATGGAAGATGGCAAAAGAAATGTGGCATAATCAGCCCATCCGGGGTTGGGATATCGAACAGGAAGATACAGAAACCTATTATCGTATTCGTACACTCTATACGCCTAAATTTACCACAAGAGATTACTTCTGGCCGATAAGAGAATACAACTTTTCGGTAAATGTAAATTTGGTTCAGAATCCGGGATGGTAATTTTACTTTAAATTATTAATACAAAAGAATATGAAGACTTATATATACCTCCTTTTTTTTATTTTTGTCTGGTTGGTTACAGCCTGTCAAGAAGAAAATGAAAGATATCCTTTCTCTTCCGATCCCACTGTTCCTAAACCGATTTCCGACATTAAGGCCGAATCATTCCCGGGATCGGTTAAACTGACTTATAAAATTCCAGACGACAATATCATTTCGTATGTAAAGGCGGAATGTTGGATCAATGGAGTGCTTCGTGAAATAAAAGCTTCATCATACCATAATACATTGATAATAAGCGGATTTCCAGACACAGCCTCATATGATATATATATGTATACCGTAAGTCGCAGCGAAGTATATTCGGAGGCAAAAACCATTCAGGTAGAGCCGTTGACCCCACCTTTCCTGGAAGTCTATGAAACATTAGAATTATTTCAGGATTTTGGAGGAGCTACTGTTTCTTTTGAAAATCCGAACGAAGCCGATTTAGCTATTTCTCTGATCTATGTAGACAGTCTTGGTTTCTGGGATATTGCCGAGACCTATTATACCCGGAAAAAAGAAGGTAGTATATCGGCGCGTGGATTTGATCCGGTCCAAACAAGATTTGGTGTTTACATCAGAGATCGTTGGAATAATATGACAGATACTTTAGTAAAAGACCTGGTCCCTATTTTTGAAAAACAACTGGATCGCACAAAGTTCAGGGAGGTACGATTGCCTGGTGATCAGGAGGCTGCATGGGGATGGACCATGCCTCATATCTGGGATGGAGTGATTGTGAATAACATAAATCCCGACAAACCCGGATTTCATACTGCTCCGGGACTAGGATGGCCTCATTGGTTTACCTTTGATCTGGGTGTAGAGGCAAAACTCAGCCGGTACAAATTCTGGCAGAGAGGGGCAAGTCCCTATGTGTCGTTTAATGACCGTAATATTAAAAAATTTGAAATCTGGGGAAGTCTAAATCCGAGCCTGAATGGAGAGTTTGACGAATCGTGGACACTTCTCCTCGAAGGTGAAGTGATTAAGCCTTCAGGGTTACCATTAGGAGAACTATCGGACGAAGATGTGGCGGAAATAGTAAACGGAAGCGAATTTATATTCTCCCCGAATATACCGATCACTCGTTACATAAGAATAAAAGTGTTGGAAACCTGGACGGGTGCCGACAGTTTTTATATCATGCAGGTAGCCTTCTGGGGGGCGGAAGCGAGCGAACTAACGGATTGATGCGGCTTTCGCTATTAATTCATTATTAATTTAAACAATACATTATAATGAAAAATAATTTCAGATTATTTGTATACTTTTTTGCACTGTGTCTTCTCTGTGCAAACTGTACCAAAATGGATGAATACAAAAAGTATATACCCGACGGAGAAACCATATATCCTCAAAAAGCAGATTCACTTAAAGCTTATCCGGGGAAAAACCGTATTATGCTTGAATGGCAGATTATTGATCCGAAAGTGGATGTTTGTAAAGTTTTCTGGTATCAGGACAGCGAAGTGAAATCTGTGGATGTACCGATCAACTCTAATTCCGAATATGTGAATGACACGACTCAAGTTATCATTGATGATTTAGAGGAAAGTAATTACATATTTACCATAGTATCCTTCGATAAGATGGGAAATACATCTATTCCTGTGGAAATCGAAGAGACATCATACGGACAGATGTATGAAGCCTCACTGGTAAATCGTGTTATCAGAAGCAAAGAATTCCTGCCTGAGACCGGATTAACCATTGAATGGTATCGTGCCGATGAAACCGAGATAAATGTGGAATTGAGCTATACTAATTTAAGTAAAGAGCAAAAGACAGTCATTGTATCGAATGAATCAACAAGTTCGTCCTTACCGGATTTCAATGTAGAATATCCATTTTTCTACACCACTTCATATAAACCGGATTCGATGGCTATCGATACTTTTTATACAGCTATTCAGGAGGAGCGGGTAGCATATTATGCAGATATTACCCATATTTTTTTGCAAAACACGGGGGATCCTTTCCAATTGGGAGATATGGTGCATGATAATCGCTTTTATGCCGCTCCCGGATGGAAAACAAATGCTGCAGGCGGTACAAACGGCAATATAGACATATTGAAAAATTCTCCAAATCATGTATTAACTTTATGGGCATGGAGCGGTTACAGTCCTATTTCTGGATTTGAAAACGGCAAATTATACCAAACGGTCGAACTGGAGGCAGGAACGTATCGTTTTGATGCGTTGGTTCATGGTATTTCCTCTTCTTTAAATAAGGCATATGTAATAGCTGCTGTGGGGGAAGATTTACCGGATATCAGTGATATTTCTTCAGCATTGGCATCAGCAGTAGTACCGAATGACATCAAAGAAGCGGATGCTAATAAACCCACCCTCTCTGTTGAATTTATTCTTACGGAGAAATCGAAAGTGTCCCTGGGTTTTGTAGCCAACATAGGTCATGCTCAGGAAACTCTGTACAAAAAAGTGAAATTATGGGAAAAGAGATAATTATTTAAACAATATTCTCTTAGGTTGAGTATTTCCGGTATTCGATTTACCGATACCGGAAATTACTTCTTTTATAGCAAAAATGTTATTTTATTATTTTTCTCCAATGATCAGAAAATACGTGTTTGTCGGTTTTCATCTTATATGCATTTTAACTTTTGCACAGAAACCGGATATTATCTTTCGTGAAGATTTTCGTTTTCTTGAAGAAATGGTCAAAGATGTGACAGAAAGTTCGCGTATATATCCCGGACAGAAGTTACCGGCTCCCTTTGGGAGCAACCATACGGGTGGCGTGCTGATTCGACCAGGCGGTAGAGATACTTATCCTGCTTTTTGGATAAGGGATTATGCCATGTCCATTGAAACAGGATTTGTCAATAAGGAAGAGCAGAAACATATGCTGTTGCTGACCGCCTCTACACAATGCGACCAAACCTGGATTACCCGAAGCGGCAATGGCATGATTCCGGTTGGAGCCATTGCCGATCATATTCTGGTGGAGACAAGCCTTCCTATTTATTATCCGGGTACTTATGATTATGAAGTACAAGAGGACAACGAATCGCAGTACGGACATTTTCCTCCCTATACAGATCAATTCTTTTTTATAAAAATGGCTTACCTGTATGTAAAAAATACCTCTGACATCAAGATATTGAAAAAAGAAATTAATCATATAAAGTTGATTGACCGGCTGGAACTGGCATTTAAAGTGCCTCCCGTTCGCAAGGGAAGCCATCTGGTATATACTTCGGAAACATTTCTCGGGGTAGATTTCGGATTTAGAGATGCTGAAAAAATAACGGGAGATCTGGTTTTCCCTTCCATTATGAAGTATTGTGCAGCCAATGAGATTGCCTGGCTTTTTGAAAAACTACAGGATAAGCAAAAATCAGAAAGATACAATGACATTGCCGTCCAAATAAAAAAAGCCATACCCGAAACTTTTTTAAATATGGATGGCATGTTGTGTGCTTCGACCGGTTTAAGCAAACAAGCGGATGTTTGGTCTACCGCCTTAGCCGTTTACCTGAATATTCTTGAAGATGAAAACATGTTAAAAGCATGCCGGCATCTTGACCAGGCGTATATCGACGGAAAACTCGCATACAAAGGAAATATAAGACATATCATAAAAGGTGAGGATTATAGTAATACGAGTGCGTGGGAAATATCGAAAGTCGGAATAAACGTTTATCAAAACGGAGCTTATTGGGGGACACCCACCGGCTGGGTTACATATGCCATAGCTAAAGTCAATACGGAACATGCAATGCAACTGATAAAAGAATTCATTGATGATTTGCGGGAAAACGATTATCGAAAAGGTACTGAATACGGCGCACCTTATGAATGCATATATCCGCCGGGCTATCTCAGAGGCCCGGTGTACCTGACCACCGTAACCTGTCCCTATATCGTTTTAAAGGCAATGAGGGAAGAGAGGTAATAACAAATCGGAAGAATTTACTGTCATTCGCAAACAATCATTACACTACAAATTACCCCATCTATGTATAAACAATTTGCAGTCATGCTCCTATCCATATTTTTATGGGAATGTAGCACAAATCTGGAGAGTCTGGATAATCTTCATTCTGTAAATCCAATGATTGGTACCGATGGTGATGGAAGGATTAATCCCGTTGCGGTTGTTCCTTTCGGCATGATTCAGTTGGGACCCGATACCCGCCCCTTTCTGAACGGATACCATTATGATGACCCCAACATCATCGGGTTCAGCCATATTCACAAAAGCGGGGCCGGATGTGGTGATATGTTGGATCTATTATTCATGCCCACAGTCGGGCCCATGGAATATTATCTGAATCGTAAACCTTATCAGGAACGAGGGTACGAATCGCCGATGAATCATGCGAAAGAAAAGGTAGTTCCCGGAAAATATGCCGTGTATCTGGAAGATCGGGAGGTGCAAGTGGAGCTATCGGCTTCCAAGCGTTGCGGTTTTCATCGATACACTTTTCCCGAGACCGACAATGCCAATGTATTGATTGATTTGGTTCATTCCAATTTAGGTGCGTGTTCCATCTATCCGGATGAAAACTACGATACAGTCACCTATGCGGCATTGAACGTAGTATCCGATTACCGGGTAGAAGGGTTTCGGATTACAACCGGACAGGCGGAGGAGCAACATGTTTATTTTGTGGCTGAATTTTCCCAACCTTTTGAGGACAAACTGATACTGGATGACCTGACTCCTTACCCGTCCGATGCAATCAAAAGCCGGAAAATACGTGCAGTATTTCGTTTTAAAAATGATGGTAAAAAACCGTTACAAATAAGGGTCGGCATTTCACCAACTAGTATTGAGGGCGCTGCTAAAAACCTTAAAGCCGAAATTCCACATTGGGATTTTGACCGGACAGTGGCCGAAGCACAACAATCCTGGGCGAAAGAGTTGAATAAGTTTTCGATACAAACAGAAAACACCGAACAGCGCGTGTTATTTTACTCCTCGTTATATAATGTACTCATGTATCCCTCGCTCTACTCGGATATCGACGGTAAATACCGCGGCCCGGATCATCAGGTACATCAG
>NZ_CALNAT010000219.1 GCF_937873925.1 uncultured Proteiniphilum sp.
TTCAATTATCTTGCAGGAACGAAAGACTTCGGGAGAAACACTTTCTCCCTGGCTTACCTATCCGGCAGGGGAGCGGCCTCAGTGGGAAAATAATCCGCCCCGTCCCGACTATTCTTTTAACCAGGATCATCCTTATGTAACCGAAGTATGGAGCGTACAGGAAAAGAGCGATATGGGCAGCGGTATGTTTTTGCATGACGATCTGTTAATATATACCAATACTTCCGGGGAGGTTAAAGCGGCCAGGGCGGAAGACGGTACAACCGTCTGGACCTATAAGACCGGCGGCAAGATATATTCCACTCCGACTGTATATAACAACACGGTGTGGTGTGCTTCCTCTGATTCGTTTCTCTATGGGTTGGATCTGCAAAACGGGAAACAACGGTTTAAACTGAAGAATGATAAAGCGGTGGTGTCATCGCCTGCCTGTGCCAACGAAAAGGTAATGATCGCCGGATCGGACGGGCATTGTCGTGCGTGGAATGTGTCGACAGGGAAGCTCCTCTGGGAATTCGACAGTGTGAAGAATTTCGTGGTGACCCGCCCGCTGGTGAAAGATGGAGTGATCTTTTTCGGAAGTTGGGGCAATAAGTTCTATGCCCTCGATATTGAAACGGGAAAACCGCGCTGGATCTGGAACAGCGGACACTCGAACCGTATGCTGTCACCTGCACAGGTGGTACCCGTGGCTACACACGGACGGATCTATCTGGCTTCCCCCGACAGGTATATGACCGTTTTGGATGAAGATACGGGAGAAGTGATATGGCGATATAATGATCCGGAAAACAGGGTGCGCGAATCAATCGGTATCTCGGAAGACGGCAATACCGTCTACGCCAAAACAATGGATGGGGATATCCTTGCTATTGACGCGACCGTTACCGAAAGAAAAATAAAATGGATCTCTTCGGGAGAGGATATGGGCTATGAACTTACCCCTACGCCGGTGGTAGAGAAAAACGGGATCGTATATGCGCCTACCGATAAGGGGCTGATCTATGCCTATCGTGCATCGGACGGTGCTTTCCTGTGGAAGTACCGTATTTCCAGCGGGTTGATCAATATGATCTTACCTGCCGAAAACGGCGAGCTGTATGTTTCGGCTATGGATGGAAAACTGGTGAAGCTGAAGATCAATTGAGGATGTAGGGAACATATAGCTTAATGAAAACGTTCGGTATTAATCAAGTAGGTTAGTATTTCATTATACTTGGACCACTTTTCCTGTCTTCACATAAAAAACGAACCCTTTCACATTTTGATAGCCCATTTCCTCAATGGGTCTTACATACCGCTGGACCTGACGGATATATTTCGGTTCTTCCAACTCTCCAAATTTATAATCGGCTATGATCACTTCATTGGGGCCGATCATTACCCGGTCGGGGCGACTGAAGCCGGCGGCGGGATGCAGCAGTTGTGTCTCGTTCAGTACGGTGTATTTGCCGGAATACCAGTCCGAGATTTCGGGCAGTGATAAGATGTTTGTCAACTCGCGAATCGTATTGTCCTTCTCTTCCTCTCCCAGTTCTCCTCGGGATATCTTTTGTTCCACTGCCTGCGGAATATCCGCCAGGGTTTTCACATTACTTACAATGTCGTGCATCATCCGTCCGTAATCACGGCTACCGTCGTCGCTGAAATAGCCGATGGAATTGAACCGCAGCTTTAGCCGGTCACCGAATGGAACTGATTGCCATTTCCCAGTTTTATAAGTATTCGTAACCGGTTTTTCTTCCGATTTCCCTACCACCGTCGGATTGCCGTACTCAAAGACAGATCCTACGTCTCCCTCACTGAAATATTCACTCAGCGGAATATAATTTCTTCCGGGATCAGAGGGCACAGGGGTGAGCGGCCCCGGATCGGGTAGGGGAGCAGTATCGGTGATGCCTCGCCACAACAGGCCGGCCACGTCGGATATGGTTTCCGGCTTTCTGGGGATGGGAGCGAAAGCGATAAGCCGGTGCTTCGGGCGGGTAAATGCTACATAGAGCAGGTTCAGGTTGTCGATATAGGTGAATCGTTTCTCTTCCAGATAGCTGTCCCTGAAGATGGTGTCTTCAAGCCCTTTACCGTACCTCAAAGGAGCCACACCCAGTGCATTGAATGGTGCTGATCCGGGTTTACACCAGATAATGTCGTTGTGGTGTGTATTGTGATCCATACCCCAGTTCAGGAACGGCATGATCACGGCGCCGAAACCCAACCCTTTCGATTTGTGGATGGTGATCAGCCGGATGGCATCCTGGTCTTCCGGTGAGAAAAGCGCTTTTTTATACCCGCTCTCGTCCCACCAGTCGAGAAAGTCATTCAGATCAGCCGTGGCGCTCTCCTTGAATTTGAGGACTATATCCAGAAATGCCTGTACATAGGCATGCCCTTTGGTATCCAATGCATCGGCAGTGAGCGTGAAAAAGTGCTCGGTCATTTCGTAGAAGGGCATAGACACCAATTCGCTGAGATGGCCTTTGATTTCCTCCGGAAAATCACGGTACGCTTCTTCGCGATAGAGTTGTAATGCCTCATCCGGGGAAGAGCGGCGTTGAAACCGGTAAAATTCGTAGATCGCCATCATACGGCGGGTGTCGTCTTTCGGGTTTCGGAAATGGCGCATCAGTGCGATTATAGCTTTGACACTTTGTGCACTGCCGATAAGAAGCGCTTCATTGGAAATGATATCGTAGCGGTAAGGTGATGCCGGATGTTGTTCCCTGTAGGCCAGTAATGTTTCGGCTACCTGTACCGCTTCGTGGTTCCATCGTACGACTATGGCAATATCTTTCAGTGCGAATCCCTGATCCTGCAGCGCTTCGATCTCGTGCGGCAGTTGTTCCATTACATCCGCTTTCCAGTCGGTCTCTTTGTCGTCTTTCAGAAAAGTGATCCTCACCTGTCCGCCGCTGTCCTCTTTTTTCGAGGGAACCTGTTGATACAGGTCAGCGTATGCATTGACAATCTGCGTATCGTGGTTACGGCCGTTATTTTGTGCTCCTTCTATATGCTGTATTCCTTCTGTCGACGCGTTAAAATCGTTTTGCAGGTTGATCGCCGCTTTCGTAAAGAAGGCATTATTGAATTGCACGATATGGGCATCGCTTCGCCAGTTGGTGTCCAGCACGTGTTCCCGGATATTGCCTGCCTGAAAATCCTCTTTTACCTGCTCCTCAAGCAGACGCCAGTCGGAGTTGCGGAAACGGTAGATACTCTGTTTCACATCGCCCACGATCAGGTTAAGGTTGCCGGAGGCGAGACTTTCCCCGATCAACGGACGGAAGTTTTCCCATTGCATGCGGGAGGTATCCTGGAACTCATCTATCATATAATGGTGGACGCGTGTGCCTGTTTTTTCATAGATAAAAGGCGAATCGGTACCGGCAATGATATCGTTCAGCAGTTCCGTCGTGTCGGAGAGGAACAGGGTGTTGTTTTCCTGTTGTAGTTTACGCAGTCGCTGTTTGATGTCGTTGAGGATGCCCAGGGTGTAGAAATTACGGAGCAGATGCTTCGCCGTCTGGTATTCCCGGTCGTTATCGGAAAGATAGATGATTTGCTTCACACATTCGTTGAGGCCGTCGGCGTAGGCCGACCGGATAGCGTTCTCTTTTTCCTTGTCGCTGTACCACAGGTCGATATTGTCTACCAGTGCGATAAGTCGGTTGGAAGGTTTCTCCACGCTTCCACCGGCCAGCTTGGTGAATAGCAGGAAACCGGAGTTCCTTTTATGTTTAAAATCGTCGTACGACAATCCATATTGTTGTATGATGGCCAGCGCCTTCACTCCCACCGCTTTTACTTCGTTCTCGTAACGCTGCGCGATGCGGATGAGCATCTGTTTGTAGGTCTCGAGCTGTTCCTTATCCTGAATGGTGGACTGTTCCTCATCCGTAAACGATTTATATGTCTCGTTGAACAGCTGCTTTGCCAGGTCCAGCACCTGCCGGTCGATCTTCCAGCTTTTCCCCTCTTCGATATTGTGCTGCATGAACCTGAGGAGCCATTCTGAGAGAGTTTTGTTTTCCGGTTTATCCAATTCGGAAAGCATCAGGTCGATGGTTTCCGTCAGTAGGGAAGTTTCATCCAGTTCCATATTGTACCCCCCTGCCAGGCCGGTCTCACGGGCAAAGGTACGCATGGTCTGCTGGAAAAAACGGTCGATGGTACTGATCGAGAATGCCGAATAGTCGTGCAGGATAGTTTCTAAGAGGGTCTTTGCTTTTGTGCGTACCTCTTCACGACTCATAGCGAAATCTTCCATCAGTCCCGTCAGGTAGGAAGAATCCGCTCCTGATGCCAGACAGTGTAACTCTTCCACAATACGCGATTTCATCTCGTCGGTCGCCTTGTTGGTAAAGGTCACGGCCAGGATATGCCGGTGGTTGTTCGGCGCCGAGAAAAGCAAACGAAGATATTCACCTGTCAGACGGTGCGTTTTGCCCGATCCGGCAGATGCTTTGATCACATGTAGGTGTCGCCTGTCAGATGATGCGTGATTTGGCATATCCCTCCTTCTGCAAGATACCCAGTACCTTCTCGCGGTGATCGCCCTGAATGATGATCTCGCCCTCTTTGGCCGATCCGCCCACGCCACATTTTGTCTTCAGCATCCTGCCCAGTTCCTGCAGATCGTCATCACTTCCTGTGAACCCGGTGACAAGCGTTACCGCTTTTCCTTTGCGGTTTCGTTTGTCGAGGCTGATGCGAAGCAACTGTTTCTCTTTCGGCTGTGTATTCTCTTCCTCGCTTCCCTCTTCCTTGTAGTGGTAATCGGGATTGGTGGAGTAGACAATATCCAGTCTTTTTTTCCAGTCGTTCATATCATTATAATTCAATTATGCTTTACCTCTATCGATTCAATTACATTCACAATATAATCCCCCATTCGTTCACATTCTGAGATTATATCCATATAGAAGACGCCGTTTTGATATGAGTAAAGATTCTGGTTCAGATTCTCCACATTCTCACGCTTCAAAAGATTCCGCTTTTCATTGATGCTGTTCTCAATATACTTGCTATGCAGTAGTTCCGATTCCGTTATTTTTTGATTTTTGAGTAAGGCCTGCATATTTTCCAATGCCTTGTCCAACAATTCGTACATATTGTTGATATTGGTGATAATACTCTCTTCAAAAACAACATCCGCTTCCATTTTCCGTTTTAAATGCCTGGCAATATTACAACTTGAATCGGCGATACTTTCTATTTCTGTCACCCCACGGAGGATAGCGCGGACACGCTCTTTACTCTGATTGCTAAGTCTTCCTTCCGCGACTTTTCCCAGGTAAGATCCTATTTCGACCTCCATCTGGTCGCAGATATCTTCGTATTTCTCGGTACGGTTATACAATTTAAGGAACTTCTTGTCATTATGGTCCAGATTGGTCATTTTCTTTATGAAACCGAACATCTTCCGGACACGCAGCACATATACATCCGTCTCTTTTTCCGCCTGAATGATAGAGAGTTCAGCCGTAGAAGCCATCCCCGTAGAGATATACTGGAGGATGAACTCTTCGTCTTCCTCCTCCCCTCGCTTTGGCCTGATAACGGTGAGACAGATCTTTTCGTACAGTTTCACAAACCATATCATAATGAAAGCGTTACAGATATTGAAGAGGGTGTGAAATAACGATAAACCATAGGATGTGGAGGCCTGGTAGCCGAGATATTTGTTTTGCAGGGCTACCAGTTCGGGAGAAAGCTCCGATTTGGGGAGCGTGGTGATCTGCGTGTATTCTTCGGGAGTGAGCGAGGCGATGAATGGTGTTATTTCGGTAGGGTGGCTGGAGGTGATTCCCGAAACGATCGTATCAATCATACCCACAAAATATTTGAAGACGAATAACATCCATAAAACCCCCAACACGTTGAACATAAAATGGGCGAATGCCGCTCTTTTTGCCGATATGTTCGCCGGGATAGCAGCAAGATTAGCAGTGATTGTGGTACCGATATTTTCACCCATAACCATCGCGGCAGCACTGGGAAAATCGATCCATCCTTTTACCGCCATGATCAGGGTAAGGGCGACCGTGGCGCTCGAAGATTGAACGACGATCGTCAATATAGTGCCGACAAGCAGGAAAAAGAGAACGGACACGATTCCCATGTCGGTGAAGTTCTGCACGAAAGACAACACCTCGGGGTTGTTCTGCAGATCGGGCATGGAACTTTGCAGAAAGTCAAGCCCCATAAACAGGAAAGCAAACCCGAAAATGAATTCCCCCAGCGATTTATTCCTGTTTTTGGAAGAAAAAATAAGTGGAAGGGCTATACCCATCAATGGGATTGCTAAAGCACTGATCGAAAATTTCCCGAATCCGAATAAAGAGATTATCCATGCAGTAACCGTAGTTCCGATATTGGCTCCCATGATCACGCCGATGGATTGCACCAGGCTCAGTAACCCTGCGTTTACAAAACTCACTACCATTACTGTGGTAGCGGAGGATGACTGGATGAGGGCGGTGATCAGTACGCCGGTCAATACTCCTGTCAGTCGGTTCTTTGTCATTGCAGACAAGATATTCCTTAGTTTATTGCCGGTAAGTTTTTGCAGGCCTTCGCTCATTATCTTCATCCCGTACAGGAAAAGAGCCAGCGAACCCACGAGCCCTAAAAAATCGAAGAAACTGTAGTCCATGTTCGAAAAATAGCGTATATTAGCGTGCAAATATAGTGAAAGCCGAGAGAAAAGCCAAACTCGTTTGAGTTTTTCCGAGGCGCATCTTATATTATTTAAATATAGATAAAAAATATTTGTTTACAAATAAATGTAAAAGCCAAAAATTAACGATATGACAGATACCGTTCGTGTGCATTGCCTTAACACCAATATATACAAAGAAATAAAAATCGGTTCATCATTACAGGAGCTTATTGATGTCTTTGGGGTTAGATCACCCTACCTGATTACGAATGCGAAAGTGAACAATAAGACAGAATCGCTTTCCTACCGGGTGTACCGACCAAAAACAATAGAATATGTGGACCTGACCCACTCTTCGGCTATGCGTACCTATGTCCGGTCGCTTTGCTTTATTCTGGCCAAGGCAGTGCACGATACCTTACCCCATGCTGAAACGCATATTGAACATGCCGTAGCCAAAGGTTATTATTTTCAGATCGAGGCGGAGGTACCGGTCGGCAAGCCCGAACTGGATACTATTCGTAACAGGATGCGGGAAATTGTAGAAACGGATATCCCTTTTATTCAGGTGGAGGAGGAAACTGCCAAAGTGGTGAAACTGTTCCGGGAACGGGGAATGGAGGATAAAGCCCGGCTGCTTGAAACGTCCGATTTTCTTTATGCCCGCTATTCCAAATTAGAAGAATATATCGACTATTTTTACGGCAGCCTGACTCCCTCTACCGGCTACATTACGATGTTCGACATCCAGCCGTACAACGGAGGTTATCTGTTACGGGTGCCCAACCGTGAAAATCCGGTGGAACTGGAACCCGAAATAGAGCAGGAAAAGTTATTGAATGTGTATCGGGAACATCTTCAATTTTTAAAAATAAGCCAGTTGGATAATGTGGGAGATCTGAACCGGGCGAAGCAGGAAAATCGTATGTCCGAAGTGATCCAGGTGGCGGAAGCTTATCAGGCAAAACAGATTTCCGGGATCGCCGAAGAGATCACCCGCCGGTTCAGGGATGGAGTACGTGTCGTCCTGATATCGGGTCCCTCTTCTTCGGGAAAGACCACCTTTCGCAAACGGCTTGAAGTGCAGCTACTGGTGAATCTGCTGAAGCCGGTGGGTATTTCCTTAGATGACTATTTTATCAACAGGGATCAAACGCCCCTGGATGAACATGGGGAGAAAGATTATGAATCACTCTACGCCCTCGACCTGGCATTATTCGAACAACATATGCTCACGCTTATGAGGGGAGAAAAGGTTGAACTGCCGTTTTACAATTTTATGACGGGTAAACGGGAATTCAGAAAGAACTATCTGAAGATGGAGGAAAACAGCATCCTCATCGTGGAGGGGATACACGGGTTGAATCCGGAGCTGACGGAGCATATCCCTCCGGAGAAAAAATTTTTAGTGTATGTCTCCGCGCTGACGACTATCTCGCTGGATGACCATAACTGGATCCCCGCTTCCGATAACCGGTTGATCCGCCGTATCGTGCGCGACTACCGCTACCGGGGGTATTCGGCGGAACAAACCATTTCCCGTTGGGACAGTGTCCGGCGTGGTGAAGATAAATGGATCTTTCCCTATCAGGAGAATGCCGATATGATGTTCAACTCGGCCATGATCTATGAACTGGCGGCCATTCGCCGGCATGCAGAGCCTATCCTGATGCGTGTCCCACGTACTGTACCGGAATATTCCGAGGCCTACCGGTTACTTAAATTCTTAGGCTATTTTAATTATATTACCGACCGCGAACTGCCGCCCACTTCATTGCTCCGGGAATTCCTGGGAGGAAGCAGTTTCAGGTACTGAAATGGGCAATGTGCCAATATGCCAATGAGAATAATGTGCCAATGAAACAAAAGATTCAACGGAATTCATTAGAATCGGTGGAACCAACAGAAGTGTAGTTAAATGTGAATAATGGAGAAGTCGGAAGTTTCCAAACCCAACCAAATGTCCGATACGCCAATGTGTAATTTTACTAATTTGTTGATTAGGTAAGAGTCTCGGATCATAACCCGGGCATAAATATGACAGAAGATATAATTTGTGCAATATCTACTCCTCCCGGTATGGGAGCGATAGCCGTTATCCGCCTTTCAGGCGAGGGAAGTTGTGCCCTGATCGACCGGATATTTCACTCTCCTTCCAGGAAAAAACTGGACGAAGCTACTGCCAATACGGTCCATTTTGGAAGAATCATGGCGGAGGATGAAGTGCTGGATGAAGTGCTGATCACTGTTTTCCGTGCACCCCATTCATTTACGGGTGAGGAGAGCGTGGAGATCTCTTGTCACGGATCGGTCTATATTCAGCAGAAGATTATGGAACTGTTGCTTGCCGGTGGTGCACGGTTAGCCGGGGCGGGCGAGTTCACCCGCCGTGCATTCCGCAACGGTAAGTTCGACCTGAGTCAGGCCGAGGCAGTAGCTGACCTGATCGCGTCCTCTTCCCGGGCTTCGCACAGGGTAGCGATGAATCAAATGCGGGGTGGTTTTGCCAAAAAACTGGCCGACTTGCGTGATAAATTGCTGCAATTCGTTTCACTTATCGAACTGGAACTCGATTTTTCGGAAGAGGATGTGGAATTTGCCAACCGGGAGCAGTTGTACCTGTTGACCGAAGAAATTGAACGGGAGATCGATAAACTGGTCGGCTCCTTCCGTTTGGGTAACGCCATCAAGAGCGGTATCCCGGTGGCCATTATTGGTGAGACCAATGCGGGTAAATCGACCTTGCTGAACCTCTTGCTCAATGAGGAAAAAGCCATCGTGAGTGATATCCATGGAACCACGCGCGACGTGATAGAAGATACCATGAATATCGGGGGTGTTACGTTCCGGTTTATCGATACGGCCGGTATCCGCCAGACTTCCGATACCATTGAAACGATGGGAATTGAGCGTACATTCCAGAAAATAGAACAGGCATCCATTGTGCTGTGGGTAGTTGACCTGACCACACCACGGGAAAAGATTGTGTCCCTGGCAGAGTCCATCCTTCCGAAGACAAAGGAAAAACACCTGATTCTACTGTTTAACAAAGCCGACCTGATACCGGAAGAAGAGCGGGCAGACATTGAAGGCATCCTTCCGGAAGTGGAGGGTGACAGGCTTTTTATCTCTGCAAAGCAGCATTACAATACCGGCCGGTTACAGGAATTGTTAGTGAAAGCCGCGGCCATTCCCGCTATCGGCGAGGAAGATGTGATCGTAACCAACCTGCGTCATTATGAAGCCCTCACAAAAGCTTTTGAGGCCATCCTCCGTGTAAAAGAGGGTCTGGAAATCGGCATCACTCATGACTTTCTCTCCCAGGACATCCGCGAATGCATGTTCCATCTTGGCGAGATCACCGGACAAATATCTACCGATGAGATACTCGGCAATATTTTCTCTAAGTTTTGTATCGGTAAGTAATATATTGATTATAAATTCTCTACTCTGCTTCCTCCATATGTTTGGGCAAGTACGGTTGCGGAAAAACAATCATTTTGGAATCAATTGTAGAGATGTATAGCACAATCGTTCAGGAATTATTTATTCAAAGACCCCTACTCAAATTTATAAAATCGATCAACTTGCTGGAAACCTTAAAAGAAAAATCAATTAAATCATTCTCCCACAGAAAGAAATCGCAACCTCCAAAGACAACGATCTACATGTGAAGGACTACATATACAACAGAATATATTAGGCCGGATTTTCAATGATGGTACGATTACAGTAACAATCGGTGAGGCGACAAGTTCTTATCCATATATTGCAGATCCGCTGACATTCCGGCGGGAGATAAACACACAAATTAGATGATAATAGTTTTGTTAAAATCAGGAGCAATATTTGCAGAAAATTAATTCGTAATATTACGAATTAAAAAATAGTTTGTATATTTACGAACAATAAAAATATAAGAGATGTCAAATAAAGTATTAGCAGCCGAGCAGAAACAATTAGCACGCTTTGCCAAAGCATTGGGGCATCCTATCCGTATTGCTATACTGGAAATGCTTGCAAACCAGTCATGTTGTTATCATGGTGATATGTCGGAAATACTGCCCATTGCCAAAAGTACATTATCGCAGCATTTAAACGAACTTAAAGATGCAGGATTAATACAGGGAACAATTACGTTGCCGACAGTCAAATACTGTATCAATAAAGAAAATTGGGAAAAGGCAAAAAGTTTGTTTTCAGCTTTCTTTGTAGAAATTAATAATGAAGAAAGCTGTAATTCCAAGTAAAAATTTTACCCAAAATGTTCGTTAATCTACGAATTAAAAATTGTATGTATAAATACGAATAATATTGATCTATATGAAAATAAGGAAAGCGACACTGGAAGATGCAAAAGGCATCTGTGATATTTACAATTTCTATGTGGAGGATACAGCTATCACCTTTGAAACGGCAGCTGTAAGCGAAGCCGATATGCAACAACGCATTAAAAGTTTTTTAGACGAGGGTTTTCCTTATTATGTCGGAGAGATTAACGGCAAAATTGCAGGTTATTGTTATCTGCATAACTGGAATAACCGTTGCGCCTATTCATCCACAAAAGAAATAACAATATATCTTGACAAAGATTTGCAAGGCAAAGGTTTGGGTACAATCCTGTACCAACATCTTTTCAAAGAAATATATAAAGACGGTATACACACCCTGATCGCAGGAATTTGTATTCCGAATGAAAGTAGTGTACGCCTGCATGAAAAATTCGGTTTTAAACAGGCATCGCACATGAAAGAAATCGGATGGAAATTTGACCAGTGGCGCGATGTCGGACACTGGCAGCTTGTAATTAAGCAAATACCACCTAAAATCCTTATCCTTTGCACGGGCAATAGTTGTCGTAGCCAAATAGCTCATGGATTTTTACAATCATTCGATCCTAAACTATTGGTTTATTCCGCAGGCACAAAGGCAAGCGGGAAGGTGAATCCCAAAGCGATAGAGGTCATGCAGGATGCAGGGATAGATATTTCACATCATACATCAGATAATGCAGAACAATATATAAATAATGAATGGGACTATGTAATTACCGTTTGCGGTGGGGCAAATGAAAGCTGCCCTACATTTTCGGGTAAGGTAAAACACCGTTTACATATGGGATTTGATGATCCTTCCGAAGCATCAGGGACGCCCGAATTTATACAATCGGAGTATATCAGGGTAAGGGATGAAATCAAAAAGGCTTTTTACGAACTCTATCTAAACAAGATAAAGGGGCATGAGTAAAAAGAAACAACGTTCAACGGAATTCTTTAGAATCGGCGGAGACAACAGAAGTGTAGTTAAAATGAGTTTTTTAGATAAAAACTTAACCCTTTGGATTTTCCTTGCTATGGCTGTCGGTGTGGGATTGGGTTATTTTATCCCGTCTTTCAGTAGCTATATAAATTCCATGTCGAGCGGAACAACGAATATACCGTTGGCTATCGGTCTTATCCTGATGATGTACCCGCCATTGGCGAAAGTGGATTACAAACAACTGCCTAAGGTTTTTTCCAACGTAAAAATACTGACAGTATCACTCATCCTGAACTGGATTATCGGGCCTGTCCTGATGTTTTTATTGGCCATCCTCTTCCTGCACGATTATACGGAATACATGGTAGGTGTCATTCTTATCGGGTTGGCTCGTTGTATTGCGATGGTACTTGTGTGGAACGATCTGGCAGAAGGAAATAGGGAATATGGCGCAGGTTTGGTAGCTCTGAACAGTATTTTTCAGGTATTCTTTTACAGTTTTTATGCATGGATATTTGTCACAAAACTTCCTCCCTTATTCGGTTTTGAGGGTGCAATAGTGGATATATCAATGGGGACGATTGCAGAAACAGTCGCTATCTATTTGGGTATTCCTTTCCTGATGGGTATTCTTAGCCGTTTGATATTGGTTAAAATCAAAGGAGAACAATGGTATAAGGAAAAATTTATCCCTGCTATTTCACCTATTACCTTGATAGCATTATTATTTACCATCATTTTGATGTTTAGCCTGAAAGGAGAATTGATCGTACAAATACCATTAGAGGTAGTACGGATTGCCATACCGTTATTGATCTATTTCGTGGTGATGTTCTTCCTTAGCTTCTTTGCAGGCAGGCTCATAGGTACATCTTACAATAAGAATGCTTCGATCGCTTTTACCGCCACAGGTAATAATTTCGAACTGGCTATTGCGGTTGCAATAGGCGTCTTCGGCTTACACAGCGGACAAGCCTTCGCCGGAGTCGTTGGGCCGCTTGTGGAAGTGCCTATGCTTATCCTGTTGGTAAATATTGCCTTTTGGCTAAAAAGAAAATACTACAAATAAAAAAGAGAATGAGAATGAACAGTTGCATGAGTTTTTATATTTATATTCTCAAAATAGAATTTCACTCCTTTTATATTCTCAATACATTTTCCCATTAAAATCATGGAAATTATTATTATCTCATTATGCGCATTTCTTGTTGC
>NZ_CALNAT010000220.1 GCF_937873925.1 uncultured Proteiniphilum sp.
AAGGTGCCAAATTAACTATAAAAATAAAACCTGACACAGTTTAATTTACACAACCAGAGTCGCCTCGGTTTTTGGACAATTAATCACCTTTAGTGAAACTCCAATATTCATTTTCTGTCCGTTGCATATCCATCAATTTAGATAATTCTTCCACTTTTTCCGGATATTGCAATACCACATTTGCATTTTCTCCCGAATCGATATAATAATTATACAATTCGAGCTTTGCTTTCTGTGGCTTATTGACATTTAAGCGAATTAGTTTCCAACCATCTTTTAATAAAGCTTGCTTTCCGCCCTGTTCATGAAATTCAAAGTAAAGGGATGCATGAGGCTGTTGCTCCCCATTCCCTGTTAACTGGGGTAAAAAGGAAATCCCATCTATATTTTGAGGTTTTTCTGTCCCTATTATTTCACATACTGTCGGAAGTAAATCCCAAAAGGCGGAAGCATGATAAGAAACACGTCCTTCCCGGGGAATGACAGCAGGCCATGAAACAATGAAAGGAGTGCGAATACCACCTTCGTACAAATCTCTTTTATTTCCCCTGAACGGACCGTTGCTATTAAAAAAGTCAGGGTTGAGACCACCCTCTTTATGAACACCATTGTCAGAAGCAAACATGATAATCGTATTATCGTAAATACCTTTTTTCTTCAACAGATCAATAATTCCCTGTACACTTTTATCTAAGCGACTGACCATAGCGGCATAGGTAGCATAGGGCTGTTCCTGGGGTCCATAAGATCCTTTTCCGAGAAAAGGCGTCTCAGGGAACTTATTTGTATATCCCATGCGATCTTTCTCGGGTACGATTAACTCCGCATGAGGAATTGTAACCGGAAGATAAAGGAAAAATGGGTTTTCAATATTTCTTTCTATGTAATCCAATGCTTTTTCTACAATCAAGTCGTGAGAATAAACCTTTCCATCCAATTTAACCGCATTATGGTTTTCAAATAGTTGTTGCGGATAATATGAATGGGCATTCCCCTGCCCCAGATAACCAAAAAAATAATCAAATCCCTGATTATTGGGATGCCCCTCCGAGTCCGGACCACCTAACCCCCATTTTCCAATACAGGCTGTCTGATAATTATTCTGCTTTAAAATTTCTGCAATGGTCAATTCTTCATCTGCCAAAGGTAAATCGTAGGAGAATCCGTCGATATGTTCATATCCTTTATTCCCTCTGATATATGTATGGCCTGTATGTTTCCCTGTTAATAAAGAGCAGCGGGAAGGGGCACTCACTGTCGAACCGGAATAATGTTGCAGAAAGCGCATTCCATCCTCAGCCAACTCATCAATCGTCGGTGTCCTGATTACCTTTTGCCCGTAGCAACCCAAATCCCCTATACCCAGATCATCAGCTAAAATATAAATGATATTAGGCTCTTTGTAAGGACTTTTTTTCCCCGATTCTACGCAGCCCCCATGAAAGATGGGAAAAGTTACAAAGCTGGAAGAAATTATCAGATGGTTTAAAGAGATATTCATTTGTAAAAAATTGGATTATAAACGATAAAGTAAAATCATTAAAAGGAATCATCACCGGATATGGTTAAACCTTCCAGGTTGTGAAGGAATAATCGCATATATTCATTACATGCAAACATACCTTTTTTATTGTTATCTTTATTGTACTCCAGTTTCGATTTTATATCTTCCAGTAATATTTGTTGCTGATGGTTATCTAATGTAATCAATAAATTCAGTGCCATACGAAGTTGTTCCGGATCATCCTCCCCTATTAATTTTTTCGCATCATTAATATATTTCCGACTTTCATGTTTGAAAAGCAGAGCAGTAAGCACTATCCTTGTTGGAGGAAAAGCTTCTTTTCTTGTAATCCCTTCCAATTCCTTCAATTGTCTCTTCAGGCTTCCACGCTGTGAAAACAGGCCGATAGCTGCCCAATAACGGACATAAGGATTAGTATGCCGTAAATATTGTATTTGATGGGATACAACTTCCTCGCCTTTACCCGTTAAAATTGCTGCTTTAAGTATCTCTTTTATAGGGTATTCTTGTGTGTCAGCAGCCAGAACGGCCGGAGCATGATCCTCCGTTTTGAAGACATATTCTGTCATAAAATGAGGATCGCGGGTATCTATTATATTTTTTATAAGAGCGTTCCTCAACTCCTCAATCTTGTCCTGCATCGCGGGATCATCTATAAGATTTTTCACCCCCCATTTATCAGTATACGTATCATATAGGTATTCAGCCTCGCGCGGCTCCATTATCGAGCACTGAACCTCGTTCAGTAAACCTTTTTTATAATCGTCACGAACGGTTTGTTGCATTCCGCTCACGTCGTAATACATGTTCCATCTTACAAACGGTTGGAATGGCATAAAAACACGTGTATATTGATAGCGTCCGTCCGTAACTGTTCGTGACAGCTCGCTACTTTCATCGGTACGATCGACACCACTGAATACATATTTCTTTTCAGGTGCTATTTTTTCACCCATAAAAACACGCCCTTTCATATAAGCGGGGATATCCACCCCTGTCAAATTAAGTATTGTGGGAGCCAAATCTTCAAAGCTAACCAATTCATGTGTAATAATTCCATCCCCCCAAGGAGACAAGTGTTTATACATGACCGGTATCCAGATTATAAAAGGAACCTGATAGCCTGTGGTTGTTGCCGAACCTTTTGATCGGGTTATACCCTCTCCATGATCACTAAAACAAAAAATAATTGTACTATCTTTTAATCCCTCTTTTTCGAGTCTGTTGAGCCATGCTCCGAACTCCTTATCCATTAAAGCAATAGAGTTATAGACTCTCGACATGTGTTTTTGCATCTCGGGACTATTTCTGAAGAAAGCCGGAATTTCCAAATGAGGGTCCTTTACTTTCTCTTCTTCAGTAAGAAAACTCAAAACTTGTTGCTCATACTTTTCCCATGAATTAGTCATGGTGCGTGATTGGTGACTCGCGCTACTATTATATACAGCAAAGAATGGCTGTCCCGGTTCACGGTTCCACCAACCTGCCTTGTTTGAGGATTCACTCCATGCCTCACGGGTTATTTCTTTGGCATTGTCCATATTATAATCCGTTTTCGAATTATTGGTAGTATAATAACCTGCTTGCCTGAGATAATAAGGGAAAGCTTTCACCTCTTCCGGAATTTTATAACTGCTCCTGTGATTCCCCGTACCCATATCATTTGCCGGAACTCCCGTTATGAGACAAAAACGGCTGGGTGATGATACGGCTCCCGTAGAGTAAGCAGCATTGAAACGAACCCCCTCGGTTGCCAGTTTATCAATATTGGGAGTCTTTGCTTGTTTATTACCATAGCATCCTATGAATTCCGGTGATGTATCTTCATAAGTAAGCCAAAGGATATTAGGCCTGTCTTGTCCATATAAACTGCTTGTAACAGCACATAAACTCAGAACATTTGTATATATTTTTTTCATACGGCTAAAAATTAGACTCAAGAGCCAAAAATCAAGACACAAGACATTTTAATCAGATCTTTGTGTGTGAATTCGTATATTATGAGTGTGTCATGTTATCTTTGATTCGCATAACTTTTTATTTAATTTCAATTTCGTACCAAACGGTTTCGTATTCGGGTTTTAATACGATTTCTGTTTTTCCGTTGGAGGATGCTACCGGCACCTCTTTTTTGCGTTCTCCCTCAGGATCAAGCGCAAAACACTTCGTTTTTTCCGGATCAGAGGGTAGTGTAATCATCAAGGGAATACCTTCGGTATACACCGGAGCTTTTCCCCAGTCTGTAAGGGTTATATGCTTTTCATCCAATTTTTTTATTTTCATCCCCTTATTCTCAGTAACTCCGGTAGCCGCCAGTAGTATATTAGATGGCTTTCCGGTATTTCCAAAACCGGTTGCATTGCGGGAAACCAGGGATACGGTTGCCCAGCCCAGTCGTGTATCTCCAATTCTTAAATCGATTTCTCCCAAAGAAATTTCCCTTCCTTCGGGAAAACCTGTAAACAGTTTGGAGTTGGGTGTATTGACTGTAAAGTAACCTTTATCAGATATTTCGCGATTCCATGTTAATTCTTTCGTATCGCTCTTTATTATTGTGCCTATCGGAGTATCCTGCTTGATATTGTTTATATCATCACCATTTAATGTGATGCCCGCCCTATGAATAAGTGATAAGTTTGTATCAAAACCGGTAAATGAAATATTAGCTCCTAATGATTTGTCGGATACCAGCTTTTCAAAATAAAATGCAAAATCAACATTTGCATTAATAGAGTTTTTAGCCTCCTTTACATCACCTCTCAGGTAAATTGCCGCGCAAGCCGGGAAGTGGGCCAGCACATCTGTCCGGTCGTTTATGCTAAAGAAATAGTTGTTGTAATGTAGATCATACTCTTTTCGATGATTAAAGGTATACTCAAAAACGCCATCCCATCCCTGAAGTGCTCCGTAAGAACGGAGTAAAGGCTGTCCTTCTGCGCCATACTGATTTGGGAAAGGGTGATTGTATTCACCTATTATATAGGGTTTCCCGTTTATTCTCTGGGTCGATAATCGTTTAATGGTTGCCATAGAATTTACCAGGGATTCATTTCTGATTCTCCAGTCTTCCCGAATACTTGGATGACACCAATAGGAATGGTCGCTGGTATAATCAAGTTCTGCCTGAATGAAAGGCGAGCTGAATCCAAGTTGTGTTCCTGCAATGACATTCTTTACTCCCAACTCTTCTTTCAGGTAATCCGACATTTCTATCCAATAATTACGTTCCGTGTCAAAAAGAAACTGATAAAAATCACGCTTCGCCTTTAATGCGGTAGAATCATCAAGTTTTACCGTAGGAAAGACTCCTTCCTCTTTGATGTGACTGCCATATGACGAGTCTTCCTGCCAATTCCAGGCATTGATCACCGATTCCGTAGAAGGGTATTTTTTGTTTAACCAATGGTTCCATTGATCCTGAAGTTCTCCGATATAGGGTTCCGGCAACCGGTCTATATCTCCACGATGATACCGGTGCAAAAGACCATTCTCATTATTTATTTCAATCATTGCAACACAGGGGTCGTCGATGTATGATAGTCCCGTATAAGGATTGACGTGAGTTAATAGATCTTTGGCATATTCCTTTTGTAACCCTATCATGCGAGGTTCAAAATTATCCACACCCTTATCCAGATGGGGCCTCTGATCATAACTCGTAAATTCGTCACGCTCGTCTAATTTCCTACCCACATGTAAATTCATATTTACGTATATTCCTTTTTCTTTGAGTTGGGCGACCAGATAGTCCATCCTGTCTAATTGATCCGGATCCAGATTCCTTTGGGTTGTAGGATCATCTGTAAAGATACCGGCTTGTTCCTCATTGAGGAAATTGCCATAATCTGCATCCATATAATGCAGTCTGACACAATTTATTCCAAATCTTGCCAATCTGGCCGCCAAATGTTCCGAATCTTTATATTCCGGGAAATTTGCCGGACCGGTGAGGTTGGTACCATGAAACCGGATAGGGCCTGCATCTGTAACAAATCTGCCATTTTCAATCCTGACAAAGCCATGATTGCCTGCCGGCGCATCTAAAAGGTGAGACATATTGGTAACGTTATCCGGCCCGTCGTAGCTGATCAAAAACGGGAAAAGTGGAGCATAATTATCATCTGTATTCTTCCGGGAGCAGGAAAACAGTACAAAAGTAATTAATAAGTAAAAGAATAATTTTTTCATTTTTCTTTTTTTGTAAATCAGTTATCAATATCGACTTCTAGCACCTGCCGGTCTTGCTCTAATATCCTGCGTAAGACCGGATAATCAATATCCTGTACGGCTTTCTTTTGGTCAATTGCCAGACAGGCGGCTGTCGCGGTTGACTGCCCAAGGACCATGAAAACCGGTTCCATTCTTATTGATCCAAATGCTATGTGGGTTGAACTTACACAGACAGGGATCAATAAATTTTCGCATTCGCCTTTTTTAGGAATAACAGAGCGATAGCTGATTGGGTAGGGATGGGGCATCCATGCTTCTACGTTACCTTCATTTTGGACAAAACCATTTACATCTACGTACCGCTGCACATTATGAGAGTCCATTCCATATGCACCCATTCCAACCGGATCTCCGGCAATATCAATACGTTCGCAATTCCTCTGTGTCATTACATAGTCGCTCTTCATCCGTCGAGCTTCCCTGATATAAAGTTGGTGTTGCCATCCATCGCTGCCTTTCTCATATTCATCTTTGCATGTACCCCATTGTGAGACCACGTTTCTTACCTTCTCGGGAATACGCGGGTGATAGGCTAAAGTCCACATCAATCCTTGCTGGTAATCCCGATGCGCTTGGATTATTTTCTCTCTCTCTTCATAATTAGCTTCCGGGTAATCGTAGTTTTGTCCGATAAAGTCGGTAGAAAATCCTTTCTGGTTATTGGTATCGGTTTTTCTATTTGGCATTGATGAATTTATCCAGGGAACAAGCTTGTCTCCATAGCTGTACATTGTTTCAATAGGTCCGGTGGCAGCTTCATAGTTTCTGAAAAGCAACTCATAGTTCAGTTCATTGTAATTTTCCGGCTTTTTGAAGAGGATCCTGTTTTCGGGATGATCCGTCAATGTCATTCGAAAGCAATATGCCTGAATTTTATCGTCACCTTGCCCGTCTATGCCCGGAGGATCTTTTGAGACGTAGGGAAGTAAACCGCTATTGGGATCACCTTTCATGATATAAGGATCAACGCCATTAATAAAGTTATGATTGGCAGCATTTTTAGATACTGTTCCATCAATTTTAAGACTATACTTGTTTGCCTGTACCCCATTTAATGTCTCACCATATTCTTTGTTTGATTCTCTTCCAATACTATACGATACGCCGGATGAAGCCATTAAATCCCCTTCATAGGTGGCATCAATAAACATTTTTCCCGCGTATATCCGGCCACTTTCCATTTCAATTTCAATAATTTTCGTTCCTTCCATTTTTACCCCACTCTTGCGGTTTAAACGCTGATTATAAACCAAAACGATATTTTCGGGATCCATCATTTTTTCATACACCTTTAATGCGGCCGAGGGTTCAAATGTCCACATGGCATCCTCTCCTTTCTTTGTCCGGGAATGACGACTATTCATGTACTCTTCTCTATCCTGCCATTTCCAGTGTTGGGGGTCCTCATAGTATTTGCTTATATTTTGATAAAATTCCCTGGCTATGCCGCCTATCACATGTTTTCTACCTATATCAGTCTGGCCTAAACCGCCCGTGGTAAGTCCTCCTATCCGGTTCGTCGGTTCTATCAGGAGCACGGTTTTCCCCATTCGTGAACACTGAATTGCAGCTGAGATACCTGCTGAAGTCCCACCATATATTACTACATCATAACTCTTTTGGTCCTGTGCCAATAAGCTATGTGTGAAAAGAATAAATACAGTACTTAACAATAAATGAATTTTTTTCATAACAATTTATCAATATGAAATATGATTATTCGTCATAACTTAATTTTGTAGAATTAATTTCCTGTGTGTATGTGTATTAAGAAATGGGAGGAAAACCGATTATTCGCCTCCCGTTTTAATCAGATTTATCCGGTTTTACCGGCTTATATCAGAAGAGACGAACAGCGTAAACACTCACATCCCATATCCCCGTACCATAGTCACCGTCCTGCCCGGGTATTCTGGGGCCGGGTATTAACGCTATTTCTTTCATTAATCCCCGGCGTTCGCCTACCGTGGAGCTCGGGGCAGTTTTAAACCCAATGACTTTACCGGGAGGATCAGTTTCTTGTAGAGTGAGGTTACTCGCAGTCGGATCGTCTCCGATGGATGCGGCATTCATGAAGTCGATGTCATCGGGCATCCACTTGAATTTCGTTTCATTTGCTATTACAAGCCCGTCATTTATTAAGCTTTGGATGGTTCTACCGTCAGAGGTTTGATGGGTACCGGACCATACTTCCGGACTGACTGCAATATTCCGTCGACGGTTGCCTGCATTCCCCTGGCGTTTTATGTCAATATTGGCAGAATTCTCCATACTTTCCGCGAAATAATCCATGGAATAGCCTTTCATATCTTTCAGCGAAAGCAAGCTGTATACATCGAGCCACTCCTTGTAATCCGGAAGGGTTTCATCGGTAATATGTTCGGGGTAGTATCTCATTATTCCCGTCATGTATTTTTGGCTTCCTAACCGAATAATGGATATCCCATTATAGGTATGGTCGGTAAACTGGAGATTGCCGGTATTGTTATCCCACAAGGCGTAAAAGTAATAGCTTTTGCCCGCCGCTGTGGGAGCTGTCCGTGCCTCTTTCCTGTTACTGCTCTCGGCGAGGATATTCCCGGTATCGTCCATCAATTGCAAACTTAACGCCGGCCACAATTTATCCGGTAATGGAGGATACCATCCCCAGAATGTGATTGAGTCGCCGCTTACCAGACTGCTTTCTGCCGTGCTGAATGAGATGTAGTTGCCGGCCGCGCCGATATTGATAAAGGTTCTGTTCACCAGGTCGAAGCTACCTCCGCCGGGCCCGAAGTTATAAGCCCAACCGTTCTCCGTGGAGGCAAGCCGTGCCTCCGCAAGGTTCGTGAGGGGATGGGTACCTATATGTTTCACAGTGACAGAGAAAAGAGAGCCGAGGTGCCCAAAGGTGGTGCCAATATTCAGATTACCGGTGGCATCCAGCCCTTTCTCCGCAAAATAGAGCATTACGTCTTCCCTTTCCTGTACCGACTCGAGCGACGAGGCTTTGCCTGCGCTTACGGGTAACCTGGCAAACGCGGGGTTGGTGTCATCTATGCCGTTTCCTCCATATACTCCGTAAAGGTCAAATGAGGAGCCATCGGTAATTTCTGCCGGTATAATAAAATCAAATGCGGCTTTTTTCCCGCTTTCCGAGATATCCCTGACCGTTACTTCCTGTTTGATTTTAGTATCACCCTGGATGAAAGAGAGCTGAATCTTATCTCCCTCCTCCCAGGTAAGCGATATGTTTTTCCCGTCCTGCCCGAGAGCAATCCGGCTTTGGGATCCTTCATCCGGCATCGCTATGGTGAGCGAGATGGTATGTCTTTCTGCCGGGTCGTTTTCGAGTCCGTCCTGGATGGACGTTACCTTTTCACTGCACTCTGTGAAAAGAAAAATGGTGGCTATCGTCGCCAGCAAGTAAATTTTTTTTCTCGTCATTATAGTCCTGTTTAGTAGATTAGACATAATTAACCGCCCTTTCAAAGCTACCAGTTTTCTCCCTCCATATCCGGAACATCTCCGCTTCCGGCCAGAATGTGCTGTTCAATCTCGATTTCCACTACATCAATCTCCGGTGCGATATAGTCGTTGTCTTCTGATAAATTTTTTTCGTTTTTCATACGATTAAAATTATTTATTCTCAAAGGTATCGTATGGAACTCGCTTTAATCATGTACTTGTGTGATAATGATTATCATGCTCGTTTCATAATTTTATTTTTGAGATTTGTTTATTGAATAGATATTATATTGTTTAAGAAGTAAATACGTTGATAATCAGATAAACTCTAATTAGTTTTCTGTGTTTACATTCATTCTAAAGAAATAGAGAGATTCTCCCATCAGATCAAAGTGGAATTTATTTTTCTCCGTCATAGTTGTCATACTGACGCTTCCTTCATTTGTAGTGGCTTCTGCATTCCAATATGTAACTTCGATACTGTTATTGAGCATTTCCCAATTATCCGGTAATTCGATAACCGTATTTGCAGCACCATCTTTATTTTTATTTAGTATCCAGACAGATAAAACGGAATCTTTAATAAAAGCGGCTGTTAACAAGCCGGATGTTGTGGAAATATCTACATAACGGCCACCATTGGCGTTATTTACCACTTTTTTAAAAATCTCATATTTGCCCGTTTTAATAATGTTGCCGTTATTCGGATGTATCCATAACATAGAATGATCTCTACCGGCATAATTACCAAAAAACAACCAGGTATCAATAGCGTTGAATCCTGCCCGCATATGTTCCCACAGAAGTTCCGAGGTGAGTATTTCCTGTTTGAGTTCCAAACCTATCCAGGCATGCATTTCGGTATTCCACGCTTCTTTCCCCCAGATTTTTGCTTTGTTCACAAACTCTGAAAATGACCCGCTTCCACCGGTATTGTGTACAGAGGCGATATCAAATCCGTCCTGCTCACCGTTCGATGTATTGATGGTACCCAGCCAATCGATGCCGCCTTCCACACTCCATGTAGAGGGAGCGATCAGAAGAGGCATATTTACGCCGGGGTTGAGTTTTGCCGGTAAATTATCCTTAATGTATTTAGCATAAGCCGGAGTAATAATTGTCTGTTCATTGGAAAGGTCCAGATAGGTGATATCGAAACCCTCCATTTTCATTAAGTTCAGATAATCCCCATAATACCTCACTAATTTATCTACATGAAATGCTCCCTTTTTCCATTGGGTAACTTCAATGCCATCGACAATTTTAATGCCGTTCTCGTCCCATTCTTGTATCCATGCCGGATAAGGAGACCAGGGGACACTGTTATTGCCCCAGATAGTCTTTTTTTCCTCCTCGCTATAAGCTTCCTGAAGTGGTCTTGGAGAGGCAAAAAATTTAATTGCCGGGTTTGCATTTTTCATTGCATTCATCATTTCAAGTATCATGTTATACGCGGCCGGATTTATTATACCTTCCTCCCGTTCATAATCACACGGGACCGCTACGCGGACAAAATGTGATTTCATTTCACTCACAGACAGTTGAGCGAGTTCATCTTTTAAATAGCTTCTCCAGAACCACAACCTTTCAGCATCGATACCAAGTTTTATTTCCTGACGAAGGTTCCCGGAAACTGTAACTTTGTCTCCGTCCGGAACAGGATCTGGATCTGGGTCAGGATCGGGGTCCGGATCTGGATTCTCAATGGGTGGTTCTTTATCCTGTCCGTTGTCCTGTGGTGTTTTCTCGCATTGTATAGTAACAGTAAACACGGTTATTATTATAATGAGAGAATAAATCTTTTTTTTCATTTTTCTTTTTTTAGTGAACTATTATTCATTCCAATAAAGTGTTCTTTTAATTCCACTCTTCGAATCGAAGCTCGTTTTCAGGATCGTTCCTTTGTTTCAGATGTTCATCTACCTGAAATACTTTTCCGGATTTTATATATGAATACCGTAAATGGTATTCTTCCCGTTCGGTATCATAAGAAGAGCCGAGATCAGTAATATTGAGACTGGAGGAAGAAAGTGTTATAGCATGGTCCGTTCCGAATATGATTTTCATTTTTTCTGAATCCTCGGCTCCGATACCGGTTATTTCACATTCCGAAGGAGACAGGGTTGTAAATGTTCTTGTTTTATTACGACTCCAGTCCGGATGTGAATAAATGGTTTTACTTCCTTCTATCTCATTGCCTTGCGCATTCAGTTCTATCTGTTCTCCACGGACATAATAAGTCCCTGAGTATCCGGAAATATACTTTACAACCAATACTGTATAATCTTTACCGGGAGTAATATTATCTCCTGCCAAAATTGAATCGGCGGAAGATTCCAGTATTCTCACCGGCAAAGCATAAGTCCTGCCTAAAGATAAAGGATCGGCAGTAAATTTTGCCTTATCGATCTTTATGGTGAAATCACCCAAGAATTTTCCTTTGGGAATTGTTATTTTATTGTCGGTGATATCAAAATCATACCAATCTTCCGGAAGCAAAGAAAACGAAGAGGCACCCTCGACTGTCTGTAATAGCGAAGGGTCTATTTCGAAAGTTGCCCACTGATCAGTTTTGTTTTCTAACATGCCGGCGAGAACAACGCCTAATTTAAAATCCAGGGTTGATTGGTTTTCACGTGTGACCAGTGTTCTCAAAGGCTTTTGGGAACCGAAATAAACGGCTGAATATTCGTAATCGTATCTATACTCCTCGTAACGTTCACATGCGAATAAGACTAAAAACGCTATAATTAAGGAGTTTATTTTTAAGGATCTTATTTTTATCATAATCGTCTATTTTATTTGTGGTTAATGGCTTACCATCCTTTATTTTGAATTAAATTCGGATTTTTTAATGTTTCTATATAGGGGAGTGGCATGTATTGATAATTATCGGTCATGCTGCGTTGTTCGACAACAATTTGGGAATAGCTGAATCCTGTCTCGTTCTTTTCAGTTGTAATGCCTTTGATCGATTCATTTAGCGGCATCATTCTTCTGCGTAAATCAAAAAAACGTTCATTTTCAAATGCAAATTCCAGTCTTCTTTCATTGAGGATCAAGGATAAGAATTTATTCTTGTCGGATTCGGCAACTATTTCATCAAGATAACTAGTTGAGGTGATACCGTTCTTATTTCTTATATCCCTTATAATGCCATATGCGGTACGTGAACTTCCCGATACTGTCCCCGAAGCGCCTGCCAATTCATTTAATGCTTCTGCCAAATTATAATATACCTCAGCCCTGCGTAAAAGTGGATATTGATGGTAATCGTTTTTGGCGGACAGGGTAGCAGGATCATACAGCATCTCTTTCATAGGTGACAAGAATTTTTTAAGGTAATAACCGGTAATTGTATTATTATAGTCATAGCCTGCAACATCTCGCCCTTTTATTGATTCGCCCCAGGTATAAATTTCCAATGGCCGTTCGGAGTTGAATACCTTTCCATTATAAAAAAATGTAAGGTCAAAGCGGTCGTCCCTGTTTACATATGGATTTTGAGAATCGTAACCGGACCGGATATCAGAAATAGGGTACCCGTTTTTACTTGGATAAGCATCTACTAAATTTTGAGAAGGATTTGTCCTGCCTTGCCCAAAAAATAATGGAGGAAAATTTTGTCTTTCAAGCGTATTATTATTGGCCCATTTACGGAAAAGAAATTCTGCATTAGTTGTCTGCTGCACGCTGGTACCTACATACATATTTTCCTTAAGTGCTGTATATGCTCCTAAATTGCCCAGTGTGATTGCCCTTTCCGACAAAGTGACCACCCGCTCCCATTTTTTTTGTAACGAATCCGGTGATAGCGCCTGGGAACCGGTAGGCTGGTACGCCGGCGACGCCCCGAAAAGTGCAGCACGCGACTGTAATGCCAATGCGGCTTTGCCGCTGGCTCTTCCTTCCTGGGTAGAGCCTAAATCTACGTCACCCCCTACATATGCCAAAGGGAGGTATTTAAATGCGGAATCACAATCGGCAATTATTTGCAGTACACATTCTTCATACGTATTTCGGGGTTTTTTATTGATTTCTTCCCGATCTTCTTCGGTAACAAATTTCGTAATAATGGGATAACCCAAAGCCTGTCCATCTTCCGTTATTCCTCCAAACACTTTCAATAATTCCATGCCCCACCAGGCTCGCAGGAAGTAGGCCTCTCCTCTTGACCGGTCTCGTATTTTTTTATCTCTGATGGAATCTGAAAGATTATAAGAAATATTTTCTCCCAATCCATTTTCCATAAAAGCATGGATATGTTGAAACTGATCGTATGCAAGGGACCAGTTATTTAATGCATTGCTATTCGCATTGAGCCCTCCTTGCGTAAACCGGTAAAGGGATGATGAACGTGTTCCCGTCAATGCGTTATCCGTAGCAACATCTAAAAAGTCATTCCCGTAGCTGTTGGGTGATGATGGAATGTTGTTATATGCATTCATCAAGACTCCAAGAGCCACATCCGGCAAAGTCCATGTATATTCGTCGCCAAAAGTATTATTATACTTTGTGCCAAGTGCGTCATCACACGACCAAAATGTTATGGGAACTATTATTCCTAATAAATATATGATTTTTTTCATGTTTTTTATTTTTAAATCTATAGCTTATAAATCAGAACGAAACAGTCAAACCGGCTGTCACCGTTTTCATCAGAGGATAAGAATCCAGGCCTGCGTTAATAGCTTCCGGATCGCGATCCTTCACCTGAGTGATGCAAGCCAGGTTTGTTCCCCGGACAAATAGCTTGAGTGCCCTGTAAAACAAACTGGCATTGGTCTTATTCTCCAGAGTGTAACTCACCTCTACATTCTTGATACGAAACAGGTCGGCTTTTTCAATCCAGAAAGTGGAATTCCTGTAATTATTGCTACTGCTTGTGGCGGTCAACCTCGGGAAGTCTCCCTCTGGATTACTGGTGGCGTGATACCTGTTTAAAGCCTCAACGGAATACTTATCTTCCCCGCTAAACCAGTAATAACTGCTGTTTTTCCAGTTATAGTAACCAAACTGTCCGGTACCCAATACATATAGGCCAAAGCCTTTATAATTCAGATTCAGGTTGATTCCCAAATGTATGCGCGGAAAACTGTTTCCTACCATCCTGATATCCAATTCATCAATCCGGTTATCACCGTTTAAATCTTCATAGGCAATATCACCCGCCTGATAAGGACCAAAATATTGAACAGGTGCGGTTGACATATCAATATCTTTACCGAATAATCCGCGGGATACATATCCGTACATGGCGTCTGAAGGATCCCCTACCCAGTTTAAATATTCATCAGGATATTGAACCCGGTCAATTTTCATCTGTTTATTTTTTACATAGATCATATTGAATCCCGCCTGATAAAAGAAGCGGTCGATCCTGTCCGAATAAGATAATTCCGCTTCAATACCCCGGTTCAATACTTCTCCCCAATTTTTAAAAGAATAGAAAGATCCGTATATATCCGAATAAATTGAAGAGACTTGTTGAATAATATTGTACCTGTATTCATTAAAATAGTTGGCCTCAAACCACAGTCTTTTATTCAGACCTAAGAATTCAATTCCGACATTTAATTCTCTTGATTTTTCCCATTTCAAATCGGGATTACCAATACGTTGAATATTTGTACGGCTTGGATTCAGTGAATTATTCAAACGGGCAGCTCCATTATTATTCCATTGGGTATTATGCAAATCGTGCTGAGTCTGCCCATCATAAGGCAACACGCCCGCACTTGCCTTGAATTTCAGATAATCGATCCCATTGATCGATCGTATAATATCTTCTTCAGATAATATCCATCCAAGCCCGAGTGCATAAGAAACGGCATATTTATTATTTCCTCTGAATTTATTACTTCCCATTCCCCCTACACTGAAATCGGCAATATATTTATCGCTATTTATATAATTTATCTTCAGGACACTGTTCATAAATTTGGTGTCCTGCGAGAGGCCGGTAGCTTCATTCAGATAATAGTTGTAAATCCAATCTGCTTTTAACCTGTTTTCTTTATTGAGGGATCTGTTGTAAGTGAGTAAACCGATAAAGCTGGTAGTCCTGAAATTTGTACTATTAGACAATTTGATGTCATCATTTTTGTCTGCTTTTTTACGCATTATCATGATTACAGAATCCTCGCCGGTAGCAGTTTTTACCCATCTCTGGGAATAGGTCGCAGCAGTGGTTGACAAAGACTCGGTCCCGGAAAATCTATTATCGAATGTGAGATGTGTTGATCCTGTTAATCCTTTCAATAATTTGTTGAAATCGTAATTCAATCCGAAATTTAATTGTCCGTCTATTGTTTGTCCTTTCCGATAACCGCCATGTTGTAATGATCCGTATAAATTGTCTGTAACACTATTACTTGCTCCAAAGTTGGGGTAACCGACGGAATCGGGAGCCACTACTGATTCAGGAATGAATATGGGATATTCATTGGGGCGGTGTGATGATACGGCCTGCATTACTTGTGTTTGCGATAATGAACTCATGCTGTTCACATCAAATACGGCAGCAATGCCCATCGTTGCCGATATATAGTCGTTTACTCTCACACCTAGATTTCCTCTTGCGTTGAAGCGGTTTCGTTGTGGCGTGTCTCCAATCTTTTCCAGGCCGCTCATTCCCTCGTACCCGCCAATAAGAGAATATTGGACTCCTTCATTACCCCCGGACAGTTCAAGAATTGCTTTTCGATAATTATTATTCTTGTTTAAAAAATAATCATAGTAGTCTAAATTGGGATAACGAAAATCATTTGGACCGGTACTGTTTTTATAGCCTGTTAAGTCCTGGGCAGAGTATATAGGCGCTAATCCGTCGTTGATTCTTGCTTCATTGTATAATGCCGAATAATCGTGAGAATTCAGGAATTGGGGGTGATCAGCGGCGATTCCGATACCGTATTCTCCGGTAACTCTGCGGATTCTTTTGTGTTTATCTCCTTTTTTGGTAGTCACTAAAAGTACGCCATTGGCCGCGCGGGGACCGTAAAGGATTTTTGTCGTAGCATCTTTCAATACCTCTATCGATTCCAATTCTTCTGCTGTAATCACGTTCAGTGTTCGTTCAACTCCGTCGATAATGGTTACAAAACCATCCCCTCCTCCTCTGTGTAATCCCCGTATATTCAGTGAGTGGGTGAGAGTGCCGATACCCCCGCCTGTATTCATGTTTGATATCAGCCCCATTAATTTTCCTTGCAGCATATTTCCCACGCCCATTGCGGGATAAGATTCTAACTCGCTTGCACTGATCTTGCTGACAGCCCCGGTATTATATCTTTTGTCGGTGATAACATTTCCGGGTAATGTGATCATATCTTTTTCCCCTGAAAACAATGGAACATTTGATAATACGATCCGGGAACCTTTCAGTTCCTCAGTGGCATCCAGTATTTTTGTTTCATAACCCCGGGCTTCGATAATAAATTTTGTGCCTGGCCTCATCTTGGCATGGAATTCTCCGGAAGTATTCGTGTAGAAGGTGGTGGCGCCTTCTCCCACGATCACTTCAGCATTCCGGATCATCTCCCCCTGTTCATTTACTACCGTGGCGGATATTTCAATCACATTCGCTTTCCCTGCCTTTTTATTCTCTTTATTTTGTGCATATCCCATATTCATGGAGATAGTCATAAAAATGAAGAGCCAAGAGAAAAGAGCAATATTTTTATTTTTAAATATAGTTTTTTTCATGTTTTTCTTTTATTATATATTTATGACAACTATTCCCATCCCGGATTTTGTTTAAAGTTCATGAAGCGGTTCGATTCATTCTTTGGAATAGGATACCAATAGTGCTTACGTTCAAAGACCCTGATCTCTTCTGGCACATCTTTTAGTTGATAAGTAAACACGTTTCCGGGATTAGGTCTCAAAGAAGTAGCATTGCTTGGCACAGCCCTCACCCCTTTTATTGGATTAGGGGCACTGAACAAGTTCTCGGCGATCATCCAACGGCGAATATCGAACCATCTGTTATGTTCAAGTAAAAGTTCAACCGTTCTTTCATTCCGGATCGCCTCCCTGAAAGTTTGGGTATCTCCTGTTTTTTCACCCCTTACATTGGGCATTCCTACTCTGTTCCTTACCTTATTAATGGCATCGACCGCAGAATAAGCATATCCCGGAGGTATTGCTTTGGGACCATATGCTTCATTCATAGCTTCCGCATAGTCGAGCCACACTTGGGTGGTGCGGATATGGATGCAATTCCAATAATATTTGGTAAATCCCTCGTTTTTGTTGGATCTGTCTAGAGGGATTGCTTCCGGCCATAGCCATTTTTTTACGAGGTAGCCGGTTCTTACTGTGCTTCCTGTTGTTGCAGCCGGTGAGATGTCGGCCCCTCCTTCCCAGGTACAGACATAATTCGGATCGCCATTGGCATAAGTGCCATATTGTTCTCCGGGGTAGAGAATAAACGCATCGAAACGAGGATCCCTGTTTTCGTAGGGATGGTCAGGATCGAATTCGGGGTCATTGCTAACCCACCCCGCAGGGGTCAGTGTTGCAGAATATCCGTTTTTTGTCTCAAATTTATCAACCATATTTTGGGAAATACTTACATTGGGCTCCGAATAGTTCCCTTTTCGGGCATCCATCCGTGTGGTTATCCAAAAAATCCGTACGTCTTGCCTGGACCCGGTTCTGGTCATCCCCGCAGTATTCACATACCATAGCGACTCGTCACTCACGAAATTGGGAAAGTGGTAGAAGATATTCTTATAGCGGGCGCCGTCCATCATTTTGTGCTTGGGCACGGTTTGATCTATATAGTCAAGGCACTCTTTTGCATACTGGGCGGCTCTTTTTGCCCATTCCGTATCATAACCGTTATCTTCTATCCTATCAATAGGGTTGGTCATCAGAGGGCTTGAAGCGTATAATGCAGCCATCTCTTTGAGTGCATAACCTGCCACCTTATTGGGGCGTCCTGTTTGGGTGGCTTCCCACTCGTGCGGCAACAGTTCAATGGCTTTGTCTACTTGCAGTATTAACCATTCTGTTGACTCCTGGTAGGTCATTCTGGGCATATCCATATCATCATTGCTGCTAAATACCCTATCCAAGGCGGGCATACCGCCTACGCGGCGAATAATTTCAAAATAAAACCAGGCTCTGAAAAAATAAGCTTGTCCTAATAATTCTGTTTTTTGTTGCTCGGTCAATATTGAAATATCCGGCACCTTTTCTATGATCCTGTTTGAAATCCTAAGGCCTAAAAAAGCGTTGGGTATAACACGGCCGTTAAGACTCCCAACCAATCCTTGGGTCCATCCGATTTCAGGAGCAGCTTCTGTATTTTGCCAAATACCTTTATTGATGAAATTGGTTACATGGGTAAAGGTGTATGGATTTGCGGCCTCATCAGAGATTTGTCCGACATGTGCACGATTGGCCTCTTGGGATTTCCAGTAAGAATAATCTACGACACAATCGTAACATTTGTCTAAATACCCTCTGATGGAAAAATAATTATTGAATACCACGTCTTCAGAGATACCCAGATCGGGCGATTTATCGAGATACTCTTCACAGGCTGTGAATGCAAATAAAGAACCTAATAATATTATTAATCTATATTTTTTCATAATCCAATTGCTTTTAAAATGACATCCTTACACCAAAATTATAACGACGAACCATGGGATAAACGGAAGATGAACTCCCTTCCGGATCCAATTGCTTGTTAAATTGAGTCCATGTAAATAAATTGCTTCCATTGGCATACAACTGAAGACTACTTATTCCCATATTTAAACTGTTGAGTAACTTCGGGTTGATGTTATAGGAAAGTTCCACATTTTTTAATCTTAAATAAGCGGCGTTTTGGAAACTATAGGTAGTTCCACCCGATGCACTATAGCCTTTATACTGACTGTGCAAGGCCGGTTTTGTTGCATTCTTCATATTTTCAGGAGTCCATCTTCCTACTGCATCTACGTTGGCACTATAAATCTCACTTGAACCATATTCAAAATCCCATAGGACAGAAGAGTCCACTTCTTTGTAAATACGGGATACGCCATAGAAGAATGCATTTACCTGAAAAGATTTATATTGAAGGCCGAGCCTCCAGCCGTAGGTGATCGCGGGGAAAGTGGTATTTTTCTGATGAACCCGGTCTTTTGTTCCATCAATTATTCCGTCAGCATCGTAGTCTAAATACATAAAATCACCGGGAACTAACCTGCTTTGCGTGGAGAGATTATTGGCCAACGCGTAGTTGTAAATATCATCAAGAGATTCATAGTAACCGATTACTTCCATCTTTGTAGCACTTCCGATAGGTTTACCCGCGAATTTCAGATATTCCGGCTGTCTGTAGGCGTCATTGCGAAATACGACCCTGTTTTCGTTAAAAGCATAGTTCGCATTAATTGAATAACTCCAGTCTTTGTTTATTTTATTTCTCCAACCCAGCTCGATTTCATATCCCCTACTTTTTGTCTTACCCACATTCCCGTCGGCCTGGGACGCCCCGGTCATACCTGAGATCCAGACCGGCATTAAAATACCTTCCCGGTTTTCAGCGTAAATGTCAGCCGTGGCGGTTAATCGGTTAAATAGCATAAGGTCGATGCCCAGATTTTGTTTATGAGCAGTTTCCCATGTAGCATTCACGTTTGCCGTTTGCCCTTCGACATACAGAGGCCCATATTCGCTTCTTGTCTCGTCACCGAAGGCTATACCTCCTCCTGTATTTTCATACATTTGTACATATGTGAAGGAGGATGCTGCACGATCATAACCGACTACTCCGTACGAATACCGTAATTTGAGATTATTCAAGGTCTGATCAGTAAAATGTTTTATCCACGGTTCTTCTGATATTCGCCAGCCAAGCGAATAAGAGGGGAAGAATTGGTACCGCTTTCCGCGGGCAAACTTGGGAGAACCCGTATATGAACCATTAAATTCTGTAAGATAACGTTCTTTCCAGTTATAAGTAAAGCGGGTAACCCATGCCTCATCCCTGTATTGGAATTGCATATTGGTAGCATTCCTCAACTGATCATTTTGATTTCTGTTAAAAACCGCCAATGCCGACACATTATGGTCTCCAAAACTTCTTTCATAGTTTAAAGCCAGTTCATAATACAATTTTTTGATGTAGCCACGATCCAGTATATCATCATAGCTTGCACTGGGAACATTTCCCTGATAATCGTTATCTGGAATTCTCACTTCCTGCTCCAGCTCATATCCCCCATTTTCCAAAGGCCTGGAGTAATCCCATTTCTTATAATAGGCGATATATCCCGTTTCCCCGAAATTACCTCCCGGATATCGTTGTATCCTGCTTTGCTGGTTCATTTGGGTATTATATGCCAGTTTTCCCGTGAAATTCAGACCTTTTGTAATAAAATCCAGCCCCTGATTTAATGAAAAATCAATAAAGTTCTGGTTGTATTTATATATCCTTTGTCCCATATCAAACATCAGATATAAATTATCAGATTGAGCGGCCTGAGTGCTAACACCGTATGTTCCATCCGGCCATTGGATCGGGAACACATTTCTGGGGGCACTGTACAGCGTTTGGAAAAATCGTGTCTGCCCGAAGGCATCGTCATTCTCATTGTTTCCGTCGGCGCGATACCCGGGTTGATTCCGGTAGCCTTGCCTGCCTGAGAAGTTAAATGTGAAAACAGTAGTCTTTGTCAGATTAAAATCCAGATTAGCCCTCCAGTTGTAGCGCTTATAGTTGAAAGAAGGGTCGAAGAGATCGTTTTTCTTTGTCTTATACACATCGCCGTCGTGCAGGTAACCTACCGATGCAAAGTATCTCATGAAATTTGATCCCCCGCTGACATTTATATTATATTGTTCGGAAAAAGCCACCTCTTTTACCATTTCATCCCACCAGTTAATTACGGGGAAATATTGATTATAAGGACCTATATTGCCGGTAGCATAGGCATTTTCCCATGCTGCAATGGTAGATTCGGGTATTATCGCGTCGTATTGCAGATCGTTTCTGGCAGCTTCATTCCAAAGTTGCATGGCTGTTACATGATCGGCATATTCAGGGTGGGTAAGAGGTTGTTTGAAACCGAAATTCGCGGAGAAATTTATCTTGGGTCTCTCATTTTCTCCTCGTTTGGTAGTGACCAAAATTACGCCGTTTGCCCCCTTTACCCCATACACCGCAGTTGCTGAGGCATCTTTTAAAACAGATATTGATTCTATCTCATGGATATCCAGATCATTCATTTCCCTTTCTACCCCGTCTACAAGTATCAATGGCTCTGAGGATACCCAACTGCTCCTGCCCCGGATGGTAATATTGGCCTCATCAGCTCCGGGTTTACCATCGACCATGACTGAAACGACACCAGGCAGCACTCCTTGTAACGATTCTGATACAGAGGTTACATTCCCTGTCTTCATCAGTTCTTCGCCTTTGGTCGTTGCAATAGACCCTACCAACGATGTTTTCTTTTGTATGCCGTACCCAACTACAACAACTTCATCAAGTAACCTGGTATCTTCCTGCATAAGAATGGCAAGTGCTGTTGTAGTACTGTTCAATACTTCTTCTACGGGATGATAGCCGATGTATGAAAATACCAATGTCTGCCCTTCTTCTGCCCTGATCGTAAATTCTCCGTCTGCATCGGTAATTGTCCCCTGGCCGGTTCCTTTTACCGAAACGGTGACCCCGATGAGGGGTTCATTCAATTCTTCGTCCCATACTTTTCCAGTCCACTCCTTCTGTTGTCCATATATGTGAAATGAACAAAAGAAAAATAGAGATAGACCAATCAGTATCAGTTTGTTTTTCGATTTCTGCATTTTTTTCATGTTTGATATTATTTTAAAATTTCATTGGGTTTGTATTTTAAATTGATATTTCCCCGATCCTACCTGAATTACAGTATAGTTATCTTCCTGTAAATCCGGGATGGTTATCTCGGTTATCAGGTCAATCGGTTTACCTCCTTCGGTAATATTTTTCAATGTGGTTGAAGGAAGATACACAGTTGCCCGGGTATTTACGGGTACTTCCACCGTCATTTCCATCTGTTCATCATTCAATTGCCAGCCACTTGTCACTGTTCCGTAATAGGTCTTCAATGTGGCGCGGGCATGTTTCAGGCTTCCTCCGGGACAGGGCTTTATAAGAATATGTTTATAGCCTGCTGCATCTTCACCGGAGGCTATGTTCAGTCCGGCAACTTTCCGGTACAAAAA
>NZ_CALNAT010000221.1 GCF_937873925.1 uncultured Proteiniphilum sp.
TTGACCTCATCAAAATTCCATCCGGGAATTTCATTATATAAATTTTGTTTTGCCTGTTCTACGCTGATATAGGAAATACCGTATTTAAAGCGTACGGTCTTCGCGTTTTGACCGATTCTCAATAATGCATGTTTCTTTTCATTGTCTTTGTACCGGATATCCTCGATATCCACATCCGTTTCAGCATATAAGTATGCTTTCATCCCCTGAAAATGATCGGTTCCGGTAATCACTCTTTTGCCTACCTGCAATTCTCCTTCACCGTTGAGAATGCCCAAACGAAAAAAATTCTGATCATTCTCCGCAAAAGTCACCTGAAAGATCGCACTTCGTGCCGCGGTGGTAAATTCAATCACATCATTTTTCACTTCCGATGTTACCTGGTAGTAATAGGGGGTGGTCTGTTCCGTTTCTATGGTGAACTTTTTATCCCATACACCCGATTCACCGCTTACGGGTAAAAACTGAAAAACATACGCAATCCGGTGAGAAGCCACATTCAAAGGGAAGTAGCGGATCTGGTCATCCAACTGATCATTTTTCATAGGATAGGACCTTAACATACAGTTGGGCAACTGGACGGTCGGCCGTGTTGGCTGTAAGATAAGACCCACGCCACCGATCGTCGGGTCGACATACGACAAATTGGACTGAGCATATATAAGTGTTGTAAGGAACAACAGGATAAAAATCAGATAATTTTTAATCATATTTTTGAATGTTTTATCGATATATATTGCCATTGTTTTCATTCTTCATTCGAATTAAAGGTACCATTCGAAATGCTATTTTGATTTTCTGTATTCAATATTCCACTCGCTGCATCGGGATGTTGCTGAAGCCAGATACGGTATAATTCAAAAAAGGTCGGGGCATCCAACAATTCAATGTTCGGATTGATTTTACCCAATTCATCCATTACTTCTACGTACCATCCGGGGGTTTTCAAAATGTTGCGGAACCAGTGAAAAGGTATCGGACGATCTGCCACCCGTTGTGCAATACGGTGTGCCCCTTCTTTCGGTTCCTGCTGAATATCTTCATCCGACCGCAGCACCGGCATATTCCCATGCAACAGCGTTAACGGTACTTTCTGGGGGATAATACCATTCGGGCTGAACGACGCATAACAATCCAATCCTTTTTGAGATAATCCCGGCGCATGGCCGTCGATAACAAAACCGGTTATACTTAGTCCCCATTTTTCATAGAAGGGTTTACAATGATTTGCCCATGCATCCAGTCCGCATGGCAATCCGGATATATCCCGTGGCTCCTGAAGCATTCCCGGCATCAGATAACCAGCGCCATTGTCGGCTGCAACGAAATAATCGTTAGGCGTGGCCGTTTTACGGAAATTGTGCATAACCATGGGAGCACGTCGGTCCAGGACAGGGCTTATCGCCCACATCAAAGGTAATTTTCCCCTGTCCGGATGATCCCATATCGTCGGTGTACGCTGTGTGATCCATGACGAAGCATCGTAATCGCCCACATAGAATATCATAAATTCCCGGTTTTCACAATCTACTTTTCCGTCTTCCGTGAGGTAACCACGTTTTTTCAATTCATCCTGTGTCACCCATTTTTGCGCGTATTTCTCTTCCAATGGAAAATGTTGCCAGAACGAAGCGTTTGCCAATGCACCGTAACCGATGGCATCGGCATCTTTGAATGCATTATACGCGCTAATGATACGGCTGAACTCCCATTCGGTAGGCACATCGTCATGACTACCTCCTGCATGCATGGTATATTTAAACGCCCATGCAGGAAATCCCCCGATATGGCACATTTTTTCGCCTTTATTCAACCTGTAAGCTTCAGAAAGAAATTCTTTAAGAGTGGCTAAATCTGTTCCAACAGCTTGTTCCGGGTCATCCGTTGCGGGTTCATCCTCCCAAGGTGAAAGGTCAAAGAAAAATGCCCGTTTACTGACAAAGAAATCATGGTTTGTCAGTGTATGGTGATTGACGACAGTCGCCTGTGGGTTCTCCCTCCATTTCTGATCGATATAATAGGCTCCAAATTTCCCATTGCACCGGTTCGTTTTCATGTAATTTTCGATAAACCAGATATAGGGATCGTTTTTAATGGAACCGGTTGATTTCCTGTTTGTACCGGGAATATCGCCCTGCCCGCTAAACAAGGGTGTGCCGTCTTCATGGATTAACCATACTTTCACAGGTAGTTTCGGACCTTTAGCGACTAAACGGTCGTACAGACTGCCCGGAGATTTATCGTAACGAATCGCGATCAGATTCTCAATTCCGGCAACGGCCGAAGCGACATTGCTGGTGGCCGCTATATCCGAATCGTAGACGACCACTCCGTCAAAATCGTTTTGATAGGCCTCGATCAATGTGACGATATCATTGTACACGATCGTATCTTTTCCGTGCAGCCACTCGCCCGGCTGTCTGTATTTATTCCACCAGTAACTGTCGATCTCAATCCCCGATTCCACAACATAATTGACAAACAGTCGGGGTTCTTCGCGGTTGACAACTCCCTGAAGTGTAGATATAGTATGTATGTCGTCCCAAAGGGAAAGCACTTGACCTTTGTCTTTGAGGTCATAAGTAAGCGTATATTTCAGGTCGAACATGCCGATCCCGCCAGCACCCTCTTTTTTGCAGGAAACAATGGAGAACAATACAATTAGTATCCAGAATATTTTCTGATTCACTACATATAAACCTGAATATGTGTGCTTACTTAAGGTAAAAAATTTGTAATTATTCCTTTCAATTATTGTCACTATTATCCGGCGAAAGCCAGAGTTTTCATTTAATTGCTTTTGAAAAATGCTGTATTTCTTCAACTCCGGCCAATATTTCGATCGTAAGGTCAAAACGACGCACTTCTCCCGGTTCCATATAATCGATAACGTTGGCGTTTCGTAAGGCTGTCCGCCCGTCAACAAAACAATTACAAGGTTCAAGCCCCATCACGTATTCGCCTTCCCCCATCTGCTTCCATTGGGTAAAATTAAACAGTTGGTTCTTATTAAATCGGATAACAAGCCCCAGTCCCAATTTTTCGTTTACCAAAGATACCGCTGTATTTCCGTCACTATCTGCCTTCAAATCGTGGTAGAATACTTGTTCCCTATAATTACGGGTCGGTTTCTGACAACGATCCCAAAATTCGATACCTGCTTTGGCATCGCCGTCGCGGGGCGTGACATGGACTGAAGGGACGATAAGATAAGCATTTTCGTCAAGTAACGGATAACCCACATTAAAATGAAAGAGCAACATCAGTGCTTCCCTGCGGAAACCTTCATTCCGTACCGTATTACGAATTTCTATCTTGTTTTCACCGTATCGACAAATTATTTCCCTGTGCAACAAAAGGTTTTCACCGAACACGCAGGCTTCTCGCATCGTTCCTCTTATTCTTATTACCGGACTTTCGTTGTCATTTTCAACTACTGCACTTACGTCTTCGGCGGCTATATTAGAGATCCGCCCGTGTTGTGTGAAAAAATCCTCTCCAGCGGCACTAGATGGTCCTACATTTCTCAATCCACAAGTGGTCAACATACCAGAATAAAAATTTCGGAGAAAACCATTACCATCCCTTTCGTAATAAAATGGCGATACAATTCCAGTCTTACTTAGATAACTGCAATTGATACCCCTGAACGACAGTGCGGCGAGATCTAAGCAACGGTCTTGAAGTATAGTAAATTCCAAACCGCTGCCACTACGGATGTCAAAAGCACGGACACCGTTATCACGCCCGTTAGTTAGCATATAATGTTTAATACCAAAGAGTTGTCTGTAGTCGCCTACATATCTTAATAATTCACGCTTAGTCATCTTTTTATTCCTATTGTAATGATTTCATACGGTTTCAGCGAAACTCTCAGCGAGTCGTTACTCAGCACGGGCGTTTTGGCGCCTTTCAGCGGGTTTTCGAGCAGGTCAAGCACGGTTGCCTTACCAGCTTTTACAGGCAGTTGCAGTGTGGCATCGGTTGCTTTTCCTTCTGTTTCATAAATCCTTACGACAAGCATTGTGCCGTCTTCCGACTGCTTGACACCTGACAGCATCACATTGGCAGGCGCAAGTGATAAAAATGACATCTCCTCAGGACGATTGGCATTTTTGGAAACGCCTGTTGAGCGTGAAAGTGGTTCAATAGCATAGACCGGGACATTGAAATCATCACCTTCATTCCATATTTCAGGTGAGAGTCCACCTTCATGGGGCAGTAATGCGTAACGTACTTTAAACTTTCCTATATTAGGATAGATGTCTGGTTCTCCTGCCGAGCGGAATAGTGAGAGGCGTAGGTTGCCATCTTTAAACGAGTGTCCGTACTTGGAAGCATTAAGCAGAGCTATACCGGCTTTGTCGAGACTCAGATCAACCCATTTTTGAGCAGGCACTTCCTGACCGTCGTTAAGGGTGCGTCCATGTTCAGCGCTGCCGTTATGTTCGCCGAAAGAATGGGTAGTTGTACGATCCGAAGCATAAAAAGGTGTGTGGCACATAAATTTAGGATTTTTCATTGCTATTGGGAAAATTGCCCTCAACATTGGTGTGTCGTTGTATGGGCTATTAGTTTCGAGCCAATGTGCTTCAACTTCATATTCTATACGTGGATGCGACTTGTAAATAATGGTGCGGATGATAAATTTAGATTTACCCCACATCTTGACGGCCTCTATGGTAGCGCGCACAGGTCCGTTCTCAGCTATGCGAACGCTTTTGACGTCGGTAACCTCATCTTCAGCCTGAACCTTGTTGAGCCACCATGCTTTCATCTCGCCGCGTCGATCTTCAAGGTATATCTGCAGACGATTCATCTCCCAGCCAGGACGCACATATTCGGTACCGGTCCGTTTGTCGAAAAGGCTGATAATGTTTCCGTTTTGCATATTGATTTTCACCTTGTAATAGTCTGTTTCAAAGGTATTGTCGGCAAAGGGGATAGGCTTGTTGTAGTCGCCGGTTTTGGTAACGTCAACGTAGAAGGTGCGGTAACCGCCTGCGGGCATATCATCAACGATGAAGCGCACTTTGCTCTCCCACAGCGGTGGGGTACGTTTACTGTAAACTATCTGCGCTGGATAGGTTTTACCTGTACCATCGCTCACGAGTACGGTCGCAACCGGAGATTTGTCGGCAAGGCGGATGTTGGCGGCGCCATAATAATCGCCCCAAGGGTTGCCCTGAATACTTACGGGCAGGTCGTAGGAATAGACCGTCGCTTCGACTATTTTTTTGCCTCCAACCGGTTGCTGGTTGAACGCCACAACAGGCTGTCCCTTGTCTGTTTTGAACTTTATATCATCAGTGATGCCATAAAAGGCTTTGTTACGCAGGGCTTCGGCTTTCCATTGCACGTCCATATACTTGGCGTGCGCCTCTTTGTTAGCCTCATAGATAGCCGATCCGGGCAGAATGTCATGGAACTGATTGAAGGTTACAGTGCGCCACATCTCGCACAACTCGTCGGCGGGGTATTTGGCGCCGTCGAGCCAGCGCAGCGTGCTCAACAGTTCGGAGCTATAGAGCAGGTTTTCGCAGTTGCGGTTGCCCTCTTTGGTGTCGGCAACGGTGGTGTAGCAGCCCTCAAAGATGAACTGCATCTCGCCACGGTGCGTGGGACGACCGTCCATCTTCGGCTCCATCGTGCGGAAGTACTGTTCGGCAGTAGCAAAGACATAAGCGGGCTTAGACGGGTCTTTGTCAAACTCGTGCGCCTTGTTGATGTCGTTACGTGTTGGGCCACCGCCGTGGTCTCCCTCTCCAACAGGCTGGAATATAAGGCGTTTTCCAGGAGCAAACACATCCAGCTGATCTTTAAGCCCTTCGTGTACCGTTCCATTATAATCCTCATTAGTGTATGCGAGAATGCGGGTCGAATCGGGTCCTATCCACCAATATGGTCCGTTTGTGGGGCTACAGCGCATGTGGTAGAAATAGTTCATTCCAGCGAGTCGGAGCAGTTGCGGCAGTTGTGCTACGTGTCCGAAGTTGTCGGGAAGCCAGCCAACACGGGCAGTGCGTCCGAAGTGCTGCTGAAAGTAGCGTTGTGCCTGCAAGAACGAGCGGCACAGCGCCTCACCCGACGAGAGGTTAGTATCACCTTCCGTCCACATACCACCAACAGGTTCAAGCCTCCCTTCGGCTATATACTTCTTAATCAACTCAAAAGTACGTGGGTCGTTCAGTTCCACAAAATGGTAAACAGCAGCCTGACTTTGCAGCATAGTGTAGTCGGGAAACTCCTTCATAAAGGCTACTGCCTGCCGCAAGTTATCCACCGCCATCTTTTGCGTTTCGGCGGTTTTCCACAGCCAGTTCATATCCTGATGGGCATGCCCGATAAGCATAATGGTGTCTTGTTTCGTGGGAATGCCCGTCCCGGCAACCTTTTTTCTGGGAGTACCAGCATACAGGTTTATACAAGTATAACCTGCAATCAGTAACAACAGTACATTTCTCTTCATTTTGGTTTATTTTGTTTGGTTATGGTATAAACATTTTCGTTTTTATCAATAACTTTTATCCTATGCAACCAATACCCCCAATACTGGTCTACAAATTTCATTACTCTTTTTGGGGACCAATCACTGTTATACAAACTGAAGCTTCCATTCGAATCGTTCGTCACACTTACAAATTCCCATCCAAACCGGGTACCTTGAGTCAATGTATTTTCCAGAATTGACTCCAGTTCACTCTCTTTGAAATGGACAAAATCACTTCCGTTAAAAGTCATGTGTTCCGCGATCACCCAATCTCTTCCTGTCGCTTTTTTTACCTGCCATACCCGGTCGTACGCTTTTTGATTGGGTTTATTATCCGGAAAATACCAGGTCCAGTTTACCTGGATGATATTTGCGGCTGCAAGATGCGTTAAGAACTCAACCGGATCTCCCATCCTTAATGGTTGTTCATTTTCATTTGCATCCAAATAATCCACTGCAACATATGCTTTTTCTCCGGCTATTTCCCGGTATGCAGCCGCATCCTCATTGACCCATCTGGCAAGAAACTGTGCCCTGAACTTATTCCATGTTGGATTCGTAATAAATGATGCGGGAACAGGAAAGATTGAAGGCATTTCCGATTCGGCATCGGTCAGATGATTCACCTCTCTCCACTGATTATATTCATCGTGGGCGGCCTCGCTGTAACAGAGGGCTATGGCTCCCATATACTGAGGTTCAACTGTAGTTTCGAAATACAATATTTTCCGGGTATCAATCCCTTTTGCCAGACTTTTGATGAATGTATGGGCTGTCGTCCTGTATCCCGGATGAAAGATCGAAACCACTTTCGACCCGAATCCGTATTCGGTATCGGTAACTTTTTCACCTTTTTCATTGATTGCAAAGGCATCCGGATATAATTCCCAGAAACCTTCGGGAATTGTGCCTCCTCCGACAGCATAGGTTTCAACCGAAAGACAAGGGTACATCCCTTTTGCATAGATTGCGTCGATCAACTTAGCGAGAGGTTCAATCGACTTGTCCGTAATACCATCCCCATCAGTGTCAAAATGGTGCCAATAGCAATTCAGCTCAATCGTATTGAAATACTTATTTCGCAGTATGTTTAAATTGGAAATAAGCCTTTCAACTTGCTCCGCGTCAGAAAAATCAATTAACGGTTTGGCAATCTTCAGAAAGACCCATTCTCCGTCTAAATAGAATTTCCCGTCTTCTATTTTCCAAAGATTATAATCCACTATCGGATTCGGATTAATAGCAGGATTCGGATAGTCTGCTTTTGTCAATTCTTTCTGCTTATCTATTACATCTCTATCATTACATGCACCGAAGGAAACATGAAACAAAGCAATGAGCAGGATAATTAATTTTTGAAAACTCATAAGACGAAGTTTTATTTTAAGTTATCTGGTTTTGTTAGTTTAAACAGCATTAAGAATATGCAATGAAGACATTTAGTCAAATTTTAAATATGAATTATCTTTCCACATCTTACTCAACTCGGCAGCGACAGGTTTCGGATTACCATCAAAATCGATGAGTGAAGTATTGATCATGCACGGATAACTATCATGTCCCATCCAGATAATAAATCCGCCACAAGCAGGAAATCTGTCTTTACTTTTTTTCAACGCAAGGGTGAGTCCTTCTGTTTGTCGATTTTGGCTCCAATCGACGTATTCATTTATGTTTTCGAGATTTTTTCCGGTTTGTTTATATTCGTCCCATTGAAGCCACCAGCTAACGTTACGCCACAACGGATTATCCATGCTTGCAGGAAGTAAATGAAAATCCCCCTTATACTTATTCATTGCTTCAACTGACATGGCACCCGGAACACCTACTTCAGAACGAAACATCGCATCATCTTTATTCCAATAATCTTCAACGGCAATCATGGTTTTATCTTGTTCCGTATACGGCAAATCCCATGGACCGTGTACATCCCAATTCTTACCGGTTCCAAACGTACTTTGATTTCCATAAATGCTGGGGCCGGAAGGACTGGCTTCAACGAACCGTCTCGCAGGGTCAAGCAGAGAAACGATATCTTTCATCGCTTTAATCATCACATGTTTGTCGGTTATAGGGGCCACATCATTCCGTTCATACAATTCATTTCCCCCACACCATAAGAGTAAACTGGGATGGTGATGCAAGCGTTTCACGTAATGCGTCGCTATTTGTGAGATCATGTACACTTCCTGAAATCCTTCCGGGGGATAGTTATCCAGTCCGGATGAACTTAACGGGAAATCCTGCCAGATAAGAATACCCATTTCATCACATAAATCATACAACCACGTTTTCTCAGGAAAACCACCTCCCCAAATACGGATGGTATTTACTCCCAGATCCTTATACATTTGCAATCTCAGCCTGTAATCTTCCTCTGTAAGGTCTGCGAAGTTCGGACGTATGGGTGTCCAGTTGACTCCCTGGATAAAGAATGGCTGACTATTCACACTGCATATCCAGGGATCGGCTTCGGCAGGGGCTCCTTCGCATGGGAGCCAGTCAATTGTACGGAACCCGATCCGTTTGGTTTCCTGCTGAATTTCATTGCCGTCAGGATCTTTAAGCGTTATCGTCAAAAGGTATAATGGTTGCTGTCCAAGTCCGTTAGGCCACCAGCGTTTTATTTTCAGGTTACTCCAATCTTTTTTCTCTTCGATCTCCCTTACCGGGAAGTTTTCATTGATAAGTTTCTTTTCCGACTCATCGGAAAGAGTGACATTTACCTGTCCTGACCAGGCCAAATTATTAAATTTCGCAGAAACCGATAATGCACCCATATCTTTCGTACGGTCTGCCGAAGAAGATACCTTCAATCCGTCGAACTTCATCTGACTGTCTTTTACCGTCTCGATAAGAATATCGTCCCATATACCTATCTGTACAATTCTTGCCATCCAATCCCAACCATAATTAAATCTCGGTTTCCAATCAGTAATCCGTGAAGTCCATCCGATTTGGGCTAGATTTTGAGGCGGGCATTCAAAGATGAAAACAATGTTATTATTACTCTCTTTAAGATAGGGACTGATCAAAAAACTATATGGTACAAACGCGTTATCGAATCTTCCGGCTTCATGCCCGTTAATCATCAGTATTCCTTTGTAGTCTAATCCGTGGCATCTCAAAAATATTTTTTCATTCTCATCAGCTTTGATTTTGTCGGGAAGTTTTGCCATGACAAGCCATTCACGATTCTCGATCCACTCTATCTTTCTACTATTCACACCGACATTCCAATCTTCTATCACCCCTGCTTTTTTCAACGCATTCTGAACTGATCCGGGAACTGTCATTGGCAAATCCGAATGTTCTGCCCAACTACCGGAAAATTGTTCAAAATTAAAATTCATTCTCCAAACATTTGGTCGATAGCACCATAAGCGCCAATCTAATGAAGATGCATCAAATATACTCCTATTTAAATTATCCCCATTAATAGAGTTGCCATATATTTTTAGAGTGAAAAGAAAGCTAATAAACAAAAAACACAACAACTTTATTTTTCTCATTGTAATCCCAATTTAATTGTTACCCTGATTGTAGGTTGTCTTAAAAAAATGGAAGAAATTATAAGCATCAATAACTTCGATATCCAAATCAGGTCTTATTTCTTTTAGCCTGTTTATGGCTAAAATTACCTGATTCGGACTCGTCCATACTATTCTGAAAAAATAATAGGTAGGAGTTTGTCCGTTGGATGCTGGTATTGAAACGGACATCTCTTGGGCTGTTTGCTCCGCATTATAAAAATTAGCGACGTTATTAATTAACTCAATCACTGGCATTCCCTTCCAAATATGGGGTTCGGGCAATTTTCCGCCGGCATTTTGAAAATCAATGACAATAGTAGCAAATCCGTCAGGCGAGAATTCAACAAAAGCATCTTTTACCGCCGGTGAGGGTTCATCGGTATCGAGTACCATCGGGGACAAAGAAATATCCCATTGTTCGTAAAATTTTTGGTTATGACTGACAAACAACGGCAGATACGCCGGATCAATACGATTGGGATTCATATAACCTGCTGCGCTTGCATCTGCAGCAAAAAAGTCATTGTCGGTTTTTGTTTCATATAAATACTGCATGATATCGGGATAAGATTCAGACAGATTCGGATTAATTCCCCATAGGAAAGGCATGTCGCCTCTTGCCTGATCGTCCCAATGTGCAGGCATAAATTCATATAACGGTGTTGCGGAGTCATAGTCGGCCATCAGAATGCTAATATAAGTTTTCCCGTTTTCCGGAGTATGTAACTGCGGACGCCCTTGTTGCATATTCTTTTGGGGTGCCTGTGAATGGATAGATTGATTGAAACAATTATGAGCAACCGTATTCTGATAACAGTTATACGGAGAAATCTGATAAACAGTCTCCCATTCGGTTGGAACCGGATCATGTTTACTCGGATAACCTTCTATATTACTGTATTTAGGAAAAGAAAAAAAACCTGCGACCTCAGTCATTTGTTGACCCTTGGTTAGCTTTAATACAGCTTCCAACATCAATTTATAGGTCTGTAAATCCGTTCCAAGTGCTTGTGCCGGATCATCCAACGGGGCTTCGTCTCCCCAGGGTGACAGGTCGTAAACAAATCCACGGTTATAGACCGCCCAATCCCTGGTAACGACATATCCCACATCTCCTTTATGGCGTGTCATGTAAGAATCTTCATACAGATATAACCAGTGCGGATTACAACGGCCTGTTTCCAGAAATTCCCTGATAGCCCAGCGGTAAGCATCGTTTTTCTTGCTACCTGTTTCCACACCTGTAAAAATACCCCTGAAATCCTTTATAACAGGCAGTTTCAATTTCTCTAAATATTTATTCGCCATGTCGGGGCTTAATACCAGAGCATTTTCGAGTCCGGCTAAAGTAGTCGCCACATTCATTGTAGCAGGCACATCCGTATCCCAAATGACCACTCCTTTCAATTTCGTTTTTGTTAACTCCAACAATTGTTCAAAAGAAGAAATGGGCACTTGTTCCTTTCCGGCTAACCAGCCTTTTGTCGTAAATTTATCAAGCCAATAAGATGGTTTATTCAATGCGTTGGATAAAACGTATAAATGTGTTCCGTCTCTGTTTAAAACGCCTTGGATACAAGCAACCGCCATAGCCTCATCATACGATGACATCGTAGAAGAGCCTTTTAGTGTGTATACATACATGGCATTTTCCGGTTTTTCCTGTATTGACGATGACGATACACTGCCTCTTTTATCGCATCCGGGAAGAGACAGGAATATCCCTGAAAGGAGGAAAGCAATGGAACTTGTGAAAAAATTCATAATACATGTATTTTATTAATATTTCAGATAGAAGCAGGTTCTAATTATGATTTTATACGATAATTAAAACCTGCCCGATCCGGCTCAATATTCTTCGTAGAATTTCATATTGTCAATTTTAATCTCAACAGGACCTTGCACATCAAGATGATAAATTCTGAAGAAATTAATAGCTGTAAGATCTATATTGCCGCCACTTACTTCGGCTTCTGAAAGTTTCAGTACAACTTTGTTCCATCCGTTTCTAAGACGAAGTTGACTCATAAAATTCCAGTGTAGTTCCTGGGAATCAGGATTACCGGAACTTGTGATCTCAATTTGTCCCGGCCAATCCCAATTAATAACGGAAACATCCGAGATATATAAATGAAACTGCAAGACGCCATATTCCAACCCGACATTTGCATTTACAGGTTGAGCAAAGTTTTTCTGAATAATAAATCCACCTCCGGACTGAAACTTGACGGAATGGTTTCCTTCTTGCGGGTTGTCTGAATCTAAAGCCGGACCACTATCACCCCCAGCCCATCCTTCTGTTAATTCGCATTTATCAAAAGAAGTACCTTCCGGCTCAATCTCTGGACTAATTTCTCCTACATTGATCAGTTGAGATGGTGCGTAATTGAACTTGGCACCGGCAATGCTGCTTACGGCTCCTATCCTGAAATAATACGATTGATTAGGTTTCAACAACGCAGTATTTCTTGCCACATTGATAACGACCTTGAAAGTCTCCTCTTCGGTAACTTGCCGATTAAGTGCTATTTCCGCTGCAATCAAATATACGGGCTCCCCTACAATTGACTGGCTGTGGGCATAGAGGCCAATTTTAGTAACAGCATCAGGAGTCGTCTGCTGAAGTCGGAAAGTTGCTATAATATTGTTACCTTCTTTTACAATCTGTGCATCTTTTACCCGGATATACGGTGTTACCCTGAAATCGAGTTTCGTATCTTTTCCGATTTTAACTTCCTGTTCATCTATTTGTGAAAAATTACGCTGGTCGGGTTGTACCGTATACGTATTTGAAAATAAAAGCGTATTAGCATATGTACCATCATTTTTCACCCTCAGGTATTGTGGAGAGACAGGATCATAACCATGTTCAATAATCTTGATTGTGGTTCCGTTGATTATGTCGGACTGGATAAGTTCATTCGTTTCGGAATCAATAATACTGCCCGTTAACGCTGCATCAGGATAATCATAATTATCCAATTCGCAAGAGTAGAATACGAACAACCCCAAAAAGACAGGCAGAAAATATAATTTTATTCGTTTCATAATATTTTTTTAGCTAATTAATACTGAGGATTTTGAATTAAATCATTAGAGCCGATTCCCGGTATAGGTCCGTAATACATCTTTCGGTCAAAAGAGAGCGGTATCGCCCGAATAATATATTTCCTGACAAAAATATATTTCGGAGGACTAACCTGCAGGTCCAATACCGGACATAAGGCTTTCTGGATTGTATTGTTAAATACTTCATGAAATTCTCTTCTCCGGATCAAATCCCACCAACGCTTATTTTCAAAAGCAAGTTCCACCCGTCTTTCACGCAAAACATTCTCTAATGTCAAAGGAATATCGGTAGTATGACCTGCTCTTTTTCTTGTTGCATTCAATGCTTCTTTGGCTGTAGCCTGGGCATTGTTATCGGTATAGCCGCTTTCAACAACCGCTTCCGCATAGTTTAGCAGAATTTCCGCGTAACGGAACTCCATCCAATCATTAGTCGAATAACCCAAATCCTTATTTCCATCAACCGGAGTGGGAGACAAAAACTTTTTGAAACTAAAACCGGTACGGGTCATTTCTGCCAAATGTTGCTGATCAAAACCCGAATATTCTTTCCATGCATCTGCGCCAAAGGTATGATAAGTAACCCCATCAACAACAATAGACGCCTTATCCGCTTCAATCACAGGTGTACCGTCGGGTTGTATGTATCCGGCCTGAATATTAATTGTTACGCCTTTCCATTCTGTTCCGGGCAACACAACCGTTGACCACAAACGGGCATCTTTATCTTTAAAGATATCATATGACGTATCAAAATGTAAATATGATTTATCTTTACTATACCCGTTGTAGTCATTGATATTTCCGTCTACTGTAGTAACAATAGGAGCATCATAACCGGGATTTGAATAGCTTTCATATGTGTCGACCAATTCTAATGTCGGATTCATCCTTCCCGGATGGGGAGCCCCATCTGCTGTTTGATTCGGATTATACCAAAAATCCATACTGTGTCCGCTTCCCGGTTTTCCATATCCGTAAACCAGGATTGCTTCTTCCGGCGCAACATTCGGATCCTGAAAAAGCTTTAACAAGTTATCAATTGCTTCATCTACTGATGCGGGATTCGCTTTATAAAGTCCGTGTACTCCTCCATCCATTATGGCTTTGGATGCTTCTATACAGAGTTTATAATAATGATCCGCAAGTGAAGGATCCATACCCACTAGGCCTTGTAAAACAGCTTCTCCAGAAAACGTTGCTTTGTTCCAATACTTGGCAACCGATGCCGCATGAAGAGCAGCCCTGGATTTTAAGGCATAAGCAGCCCACTTCGTGGCTCTTCTTGAGTCACTTCCACTACGGGTTGAAGGTAAATACTTTATGGCTTCGTCACATTCTGACATTACAAAATCCCATGTATCCTTTTCAGTACTTCGAGGTACTTTCAGTGATTCTATGTCCGATGTGTATTCCTGGTATTCTGCAATGATAGGTACTCCTCCATACCGTTTGGCCAGTGCATAATAACCAAAAGCCCTCAAAAAATATGCTTCACTGAGTAATTCGTTTTTCTTCTCTTCATTGAGAGATGCAATGTTGGGTATTTCCCTTATCAACAGATTAACGTCCCTATTAAACTTATAGCCGGCATCCCACCATGGGAAGTTTTCACCATCTACCAGATGGTTGAATTCAGAATTAACGGCGTTTCCTGCCTGGGCATCCGGATGAATACCCACCGTATTAACCAAACCCGTGTGGAATCCTATCCGGTTATAGGTAAAATCCTCAAAAGGAGCCTGATAATATAAATTAGCCAAATAAACACGGATACCGTCTTCATTAGCAAGTAACACTTCCGAACTTACCTTGTTTAAAGGTTGAAGGTCCATTATATCGTTACGACAAGATGTAAACAATAACAGAGTAACTGATATAATCAACAATAGTATATTTGTTTTTCTCATACGATTATAAATTTCTATTTGAACTAACATGGGATTTAAATAGGATAATTCCACTTTCTTATGGTGTAGACCCAAAATACACCTTTCTGTATTTCGTTCCATAATATTAAAATGTAAGATTAATTCCTATGTTAAAACTCTTGTTCAAAGGATATACCCATCCTGTATTCAGTGAACCTTCTATTCGTTCCGGATCAAAAGGTTTGACAAATGGGTCGCATAGGGTCAATAAGTTATATCCATTTAAGTAGATACGAAGGTCCTGAACTCCTAACGGATCGAGAGAAGTAGAAGGAAGACTGTATCCTATTTCCAATGATTTCAATCGGACATATGATGCATCTTTTCTCCATACCGAACTTTCATGGTACATAGCTCCTACATCCGGTTGACGTCTTATTGCCGGCCATTCTCCGGCAACCCATTCGCTGTTCGGATCATAAGGATCCGATAAATGCCATCTGTCATAGAAGTATGCCGGCATATTACCGTCATTCCATAGCATAGTCGCATAATTGTGCGTAAACCTGACGGAATACTTTGCTGAACCTTGCCAGAGCATATTAAAATCAAAATTTCTATATCTCGCATTGAAAATCAAGCCGTAATACATTTTGGGATTTCCTCCCCACGCCTGAGGTATAACATCATTACCATCTATTACGCCATCATTATTCACATCCCTGTATTGAAAGTCTCCGGGTAATTCAAGGCTGTTTCCCAAAGTTCCGTCTTGAATCGGAGCATTGATGATGTCTTCTTCAGACTGAAATTGTCCGATATAATCATACATCCATACCACATCGCTCCATCGTCCGTTTTGTCCGTTCCTCCAACGATCCATACTGTTTACAAATGGTCCTCGTTCCGCGTAGACTACCATCGTACGGGCGAAATTAAAGTTTGCACTGACATTGAAATTAAAATCCCTGGTCACCTGTTTTCCATAACCTACGGCAAATTCAATTCCCCTGACGCGGTCCTTGTTCAAATTTTCCTGCGGAAGACTGGCCCCAAAAGTATTGGGTAATGTTGCATTGCGGTAAGCCAACAAACCGCTTCGATCACGTTGATAAACGTCAAATTCAACTTTTACCTGATTATCAAAAAGTCCTAAATCAAAGCCGACATCTTTGATATTTGATTTATACCATGTGAGTGCTTCATTTACTACTCCAGGAGCAGAAGCACCACTTGTCCATGATCCGTTTACAAATTCATACCCTCCGGAGTTTAAAGAAAATCCCCCTACATGCTGAAAAGGACTTCCGGCATCCTCACCTACCAGGCCGTACGATCCCCGTAATTTTAAATTGGATACAAACGGAACATTTTCTTTAAAAAATGGCTCTTCTGATATCCGCCATCCCCCCGAAAAAACAGGGAAAAATCCCCATCTTCTATCCGGATGATACCGATATGATCCGTCATACCTTGCCGCTAATTCAACCAAATATTTACCCATATAATCATAAGTCAATCGCCCTAAAAGCGAACGAAATCCGGACATATCTTCCATTCCACTGGTCCTTTGGTTATTGTCATCCCCCATATCGATCTGGTCAATTGTGTAAAACTGGAATTCTCTTTGTAGTCCAGCAGAACGCGACCAGCCATTACGCTCTTCATATACGCCGGTGACCCCAATATTATGTTTATCCGCAATTGTTTTCTTATAGTTCAGATGGGCCTGTAGAGTAATTCCGTTTCCATCTGACCAGCCATTATGAAGTGTTGTCGGATGACCGTAAAGAAATGGAACATAGGTATCATTTGTCTGATCATAAGTATACATGGTAAAACTCTTATTCAAAGATTTGGAATAACTGTTTCCATGTTCGTAATAGGCGACACCTTTAAGTTGCATCCCCTCAACGAAAGGGACGTCATAGATTAATGAAACAGATGATTTAAAAGACTTATTGACACCCTTTGTATAACCGACCAAATCGGGGTCAGAGGTAATGACCGGATTATAGGCCTGTCCGTCATATACATAAGCAGGATATTCAGGGTTGTTATTTGCGTACGGTGTATGGATGGGTAATTCTGAAATTGTACCTCTGATAATATCATAGAAACTCCACCTTGAACCATCTTTTTCATCATACCATCCGGATAAATCTATTTCTGACGTCAGGTATTTACTTAAACGTGCTGTCACATTCGAACGAATGGAATATTTTTCATAATTGATAGCATTTGACTTTAATAATCCGGGGTCTTTTGTATAGCCGAAACTGGCATAATAGCTGACCTTCTCTGTACCTCCCTGTACTGAAAAGGTATGTTGCTGCTGCATGGCAGATTTTTTCATTGTTTCATTATACCAATCAACACTTTCATAGCCTTCCGCTCCCTGACGCCATTTTTCCACTTCTTCTTTTGAATAAATAGGAGCTAATCCCATATTCACTGCCGCATCATTTCGCATCACAATCCATTGGTAAGCATTTGCCATCTTCGGCATTTCTGTAGGAGTACTAAAACTAATTGCCCCATTATATTGAAATTTAGCTTTGCCTTGTGTTCCTCGTTTTGTGGTTACCAGAATAACCCCGTTTGCGGCATTCATACCGTAAATGGCTGCAGCCCCATCTTTGAGTATGGTAACATTTTCAATATCATCCGGATTTATTCGTTGAAATTCGGCCCCGCTTACACGGGTGGTACCATCAATGATAAATAAGGGAGAACCAAAACCACGTATATTAATCATCGCATCATAATCACCTGGTGCCCCCGTATTTTGGCGAATCTGCAACCCGGGGATCTTCCCTTGTAACCTTTGTGCCAGACTGGTATGCGTTGTCGTTAAAATCTCTTCATTTTTAATAGTACTGATTGCAGCTGTAAGATTCCCTCTTTTCTGGATACCATATCCTATAACAACAATTTCTTCCAACGCCTTGGTATCTTCCTGCAAGATTATATCAATTCTACTCCTACCATTCACATAAATCGTTTGAGTTACCATGCCTATATATGATATCTCTAATGTAGCATCCGAAGGTACATTAAGCAAAACAAAGAAACCATCGGTATCAGTAACTGTTCCGATAGTTGCATCTTTTACCTGAACGGTTACTCCAATCAACGATTCTCCTTTTGTATCAGTAACCGTACCTTTTATAGTAAGGGTCTGTGCTGATACACACAAAGAGAGTGCCCACATTGCAGTAAACAAAACTCCTTTCACTAGATTTAAAATTTCTTTTTGCATTTCATTCTCATTTGTTTAGATTAAAAATTTGATTTATGGTTGTTTTCGGACTTTTTGTCCTCTTTTCCCACTTATGTTCGGATTGATAATAGATTCAGCCTATGTGCTCTATTATTCTCATCCTTTATAACTGCTAAACCGGTTAACTAACCGTTTATAAAAAATCATATTTCATTATCAATAAAATTTCAAATAGAATGTTTGATCTCGGCATCGAATATATATTGCTTTACTTGCTTATCCCCATTAATCTGCTCTATAAGAAGATCGACAGCTTGTTCTCCCATTTTTCTGATAGGTTGCTCGATAAAATCGACAGGAATATCAGTAATAGAAATAGTATCGATTTTGTCGAAACATATCACTTCCATATCTTTGGGAATCTTTATACCTTCTTTATGCATATACTTTATTCCCGTAATAAATACTCTTCGGGAACAGAAGAATATGGCCTCCACCTTGTCGGGATTATTTTTCAGATCGATAATGGCTTGTCTTATCTCCTCTTCCTGGTTTTCGTATTTGATGTTTTTTATCAACGCGGGATCTGATAATTGGTAACGATTCATCGTATCGATATACCCTTGCCGTCTATCTGTCAAGGCATTCAGATCAATATCATAACATATGACAGCAATTCTTCTGTAGTTTTTTTGTATCAAAAGTTCTATTGCGTTTACAGAAGCATTGTAATTATCAATAATAATGTAACTGGCTTTCATACCTGGAAAAAAACGATCAATCTGCACTACCGGAAGCTGCCTTTTTATGATTTTTTCAGCGATCTCCTCACCCCCGACTACAGGCACAAATATAATTCCATCAATTTGTTTGTTCAGCAAAATAGTAACAGCATCATTAAATTCTTCTAAAGATTCATTCGTATTTGTGGTAATCACCGTATAACCATATTTTTTGGCGCGTTCTTGTATATGAAAAGTAAGATTCCCAAAAAATTCATTCGAAATATCAGTCACAATAACTCCGATTGACATGGTCATGCCGGTACTGAGGCTACGGGCTATTTCATTCGGATAGTAACTCATCTCTTCTGCCGTCCGTTTGACTTTCAAGCACATTTCTTCACTAATACGATTACCTTTTGCCTTACCGCTCAATACAAGAGAGATTGTTCCTTTTGAAACGCCTAACCTGTCTGCTATGTCCTGCATTGATACCTTTTTCATCTTTTCTGAACCCGAAAGCAAATGCTAAACCGGTTAACTAATTTTATATATAAAACACAGAAACTATTTTTCGCAATGATAAATCAAAATATCATACAAACCAAAATATTTAGGCTTATTTTATAATGTTTAACTTTACAGTCTTATGAGTGAAGGGATATAAATCGAATGATTTTCCCGCCGGATCACTGAAGATTGGGCTTGGAAATGTTGAAAAGCAATGTAGTGTCAAAAGTAAAATGTCGGCTGCTCATTGGTTGCTATACTCCTTTATCGTTAATTTGAACCTATTGGGGGCGCCTTTTGTTTTAATTATAGATAAACTAAGAAAACAGAATGACAATGAAACCGAAATACATGCCCGTCGATCCCGGGTATTTTGAACTTTTTGCGCAGGAGATGGAAAAAGAGGAGGCGAGGGTGATTTATTTTGCTTTTACCGGTGAACCTGTGTTGGAAGAGTCACGCGGGAAGATCACCGGAATGGACGATAAAGGGCGCGAAGGTTATTATCTCTTCTTTGAGAACGGTGACCAGGTACGCCTTGACAGAATTATCGTCATCAACGGGATACCCGGTCCCGCTTATGATGAATACGATTCGTTCGCTCTTGCACCCCTTACCTGTCAGGGAGGTTATGACGATTGTTTTATGGAATAGAAATCATTATCTTTGCCATCATAATTTGAATTAATCCTACTATTTCTTGCTGTGGCGTAGTTCATCTGACGACAAACCGAAACAAAAAACTTGTTGGAGTTTTGAAGTGCGCCGGAAGAAGACGAAGTCAAATAAATTTGATCTCTGCTCATACAGCTTCTGAAATAGTTTATGCAATCGCGTCTATGGCTCTGAAGCAACAACAGGAACTGAAACAAACACAGCGTCTTTCACCTTTGCAGATGCAAGTGATAAAACTGGTGGAACTGAACTCAGTGGAGGTGGAGGACCGTATCAAACAGGAGATAGAAGATAATCCCGCCCTGGAGGTTTCGGATTCCGGGCCTGCCGGCGATGAAGACGAGAACAGGGAAACCGCGGAGGAAATTTTATCCCAGGAAGAGATCATACTGGGTGACTATCCTTCGGAAGATGACATCCCGGACTATCGTCTGAACGGGAGCGACCGGAAGAACGAAACAAACATTGCCGAAATCAGTTATTATGATGACAAATCGCTCAGCGACTCGCTTCAGGAACAGATCGGGTTATTAAAGCTGGATGACCACAGACAGTTGATTGCGGAATATATCATCGGTAATCTGGATGAGAACGGCTATCTGCAACGCGACCTGCAATCGATCTCCGACGACCTGTTGTTTCAGCAGCAAATAGAGGTCTCTCCATTACAATTGGAAGATATCCTGTATGAGATACAAGACCTTGAACCGGCTGGTGTAGGTGCCCGTAACCTACGGGAATGCCTCCTGCTGCAACTGGAGCGGTACGAATCCACACCGGCGGTGAAACATGCCAGAAAAATCCTCTTGGACTATTTCGAAGAATTTTCCCGGAAGCATTACGATAAGATCATCCGGCAAATGAATATCGTACAGGACGAACTGCGGGAAGCCATCCGCGAGATCACCTCTTTGAACCCGAAGCCAGGCAATACGCTGGGCGGTACGATGCAAACCGCGATGAACAATATCACCCCCGATTTTATTGTAGACTCTTATAATGGAGAGGTATCCATCCAACTCAACAACAGCAATATCCCCAGCCTGCAGGTGAACCGCTCTTTTTCGGAGATGCTCAAAGGATACAGCGGGAACAGGGAGAGCATGTCGACCGACGACAAACAGGCCGTGCTCTTTATGAAACAGAAAATAGATTCAGCCAAATGGTTCATCGATGCGGTGAAACAGCGCCAGAATACCCTTCAGCGTACCATGGAGGCTATTGTGAGCATCCAGTACGATTTTTTTCTTACAGAAGATGAAACCCGGCTTAAACCTATGATCCTGAAAGATGTGGCCGAAAGAACCGGCTTCGATATCTCTACGGTTTCCCGTGTAAGCAACAGCAAATATGTGCAGACCAATACCGGTATCTACCCGCTTAAATTCTTTTTCTCGGAAGCCATGCAAACCAATAGTGGAGAAGATATCTCCTCGAGAGAGGTAAAATTGATCCTTAAAGAAAATATAGACAATGAGAATCCCGTCAAACCGCTTACGGATGACCAGCTTACTAAGATCCTCAACGAAAAAGGATATGTGATCGCCCGCCGGACCGTGGCGAAATATCGCGAACAATTGAACATTCCTGTGGCACGATTGAGAAAAAAAATATAACTTTGCCGATTCAAAAAAGGAACAGGATGAAGTCAATCGCACACCTAATCTCCACAATCTTTCAGCCCCTACTGATGCCTACTTACGGGGTAATGCTCCTGTTTGTATACACCTACTTCGGGATGATTTATTTACACCAGTTCTGGCTGATAATTACCCCGGTAGTCCTTTTTTCATTCGCCATCCCGGCCATCCTTATTTTTATGCTTTACCGGATGGACATTATTTCCGACCTGTCGCTGAAGGTTCGCCGCGAGCGCATCTACCCCTATCTGATCACACTGGTTTCTTACTCTGTAATGATTTATTTCTATCATAAGATGCATATGCCCAGATGGTTTTTGATGATCATGGCTTCTTCGGTCGCAATCATGGTTATTGCTATCATCATCACGCTGAAATGGAAGATCAGCGCACATATGTTCGGCATCGGTGGGCTTATCGGGGGCGCCATGTCGGTAAGCTACTTCGTGGAGCATTCCAATCCCTACTTCATGTTTATGGGATTGTTTATTATCGCGGGGCTGGTAGGTACGTCGAGGCTTATCCTGAAACGTCATACCTTTGCCCAGGTGATTGCCGGATTTTTACTTGGCCTCCTGATCTCATTCGTTTTTGTATGGACAGGAGCAGAGGCCTGAACGAAAATGTTTGGTTTTTTTGACATAAGAGAATTAAATAGTACATTTACCGTATAAAATATTTTTCTAAAATTTTAATTGTTATGAATTTTCCTGAAAATGTAAAGTACTCTTCCGATCATGAATGGGTAAGAGTAGAAGGCAATGAAGCATACGTGGGAATCACCGATTTTGCCCAGGAGGAATTGGGCGAGATTGTGTATGTCGATGTCACAACCGAAGGTGAAATCCTGAGCCAGGGAGAAGTTTTCGGAAGTATTGAAGCCGTGAAGACCGTATCCGACCTGATGATGCCTGTAGGGGGAGAGGTATTGGAAGTGAATGCTAAACTGGAAGATGCTCCCGAGTTAGTGAACAGCGACCCGTTCGGCGACGGATGGATTATCAGGGTAGCGGTCCGGAATGCCGATGAACTGTCGGATTTGATGTCAGCTGCCGAATACAAGGAATTTATCGGAAAGTAAAACTAATGTGCCAATATGCCAATAAGACTAATATGATAATGTGATAATGTGAACAATAATTTAATGAATGTAATGATCGGCAATTTAATTGGCACATTGGCATATTAATAAATTAGCACATTAGTTTAGTCTTGGTTCTTGATTGTTGGTTCTAACATCTAAACAAAAATGAATCCATTAGTAAGTATTATTATGGGCAGTACATCCGACCTGCCCGTAATGGAAAAAGCAGCCCAATTCCTCAATGAGATGGAGATCCCGTTCGAGATGAATGCCCTTTCCGCGCACCGTACTCCCGAAGAAGTGGAAAAATTTGCGAAAGGGGCCAAAGATAACGGTGTCAAAGTGATCATTGCGGCAGCCGGCATGGCAGCGCACCTTCCCGGGGTGATCGCTTCCATGACTACCGTTCCTGTGATCGGCGTACCCATCAATTCGTCGCTCGACGGAATGGATGCACTGCTCGCTATCGTACAGATGCCCCCCGGCATCCCGGTAGCGACCGTAGGGATCAACGGCGCGCTGAACGCGGCCATCCTCGCGTTGCAGATGATCGCTACAGGCGATGTATCGGCGCAGAGGAAACTGGCGGACTATAAAGTAAGCCTGAAAAATAAGATCACGAAAGCGAACGAAGAACTGGCTTCCGTTTCCTATAAATTCAAAACCAACTGATTAATAATATGACTAATGAGTCAATAGGCCAATAAGACTAATTAAAAGAAGAAGTCAGAAGTTGAGAAGTGAAGAAGCTATGATTTAGTTTTTCAATTTTCACTTTTCACTTTTAGTTTTTCAAAAGTCTTGGTTCTTGACTCTTGTATCTAATTTATAATCAATATGAAAAAAGTAATCTTTATGCTTACAGCCCTATTTCTGTTGGCAGCCTGTAACAATGGCAATAAGGCAGACAAACAAACGCCGGCTGACGACGGCATCGACTACTCCACATTCGAATACAAGGTAGACCGGTTTGCTGATATCGAGATACTCCGTTATCCCGTTCCCGGATTCAACCACCTGTCGCTGCAACAGAAAGAACTCATTTATTATTTGTCGCAGGCAGCCCTGGAAGGGCGTGATATCCTCTGGGACCAGCACAACCGCTACAACCTGGCGATCCGGCGGGTTTGCGAAGGGGTTTATGAACACTACATGGGCGATAAATCGTCCGAGAACTGGAAGCATTTCGAGACTTACCTGAAACGGATATGGATGGCTAACGGCATCCATCACCACTACTCCGAAGACAAGATCATGCCGGAATTCCCGCAGGAATACTTCGTTTCCATCGTAAAAGGAGTGGATCCGGGCCGTATGCCTTTCCGCGACGGGATGGCTGCTGACGAGACGCTCAATGAGATTCTCCCGGTGATGTTCGACCCGAATGTCATGCCCAAACGTATGAACCAAACACCGGGAGCCGATATCGTGGCGACCTCGGCAGTGAATTTCTATGAAGGGGTGACACAAAAAGAGGTGGAAGATTTCTACAACGCGATGAAAGACCCCAACGACCATACGCCTGTATCCTACGGACTGAACAGTAAAGTAGTGAAAAAGGAGGGTGTTGTCACCGAACAGGTATGGAAACTGGGGGGCATGTACGACAAAGCTATTGAACGCATTATCGGATGGCTGGAAAAGGCGGCTGCCGTTGCCGAAAACGATCATCAGAAAGAGGGGATCAACACGTTGATCTCCTATTACCAAACGGGCGACCTGAAAACATTTGACGACTATTCCGTAAAATGGGTGACCGATACCACCTCCCGTGTGGACTTTATCAACGGTTTTATCGAAACCTATGCCGATCCGCTCGGCATGAAAGCCACCTGGGAATCGTTAGTGAACTTCAAAAGCGAAGAGGCGTCCGAACGTACGAGGATCATCAGTGAAAACGCACAATGGTTCGAAGACAATTCACCTGTCGATAACCGCTTCAAGAAAGAAGAAGTAAAAGGGATATCGGCCAAAGTGATCACGGCTGCCATTTTAGGTGGCGACTGCTATCCGGCGACCCCCATCGGCATCAACCTGCCCAATGCAGACTGGATCCGTCGCGACCATGGTTCCAAGTCGGTTACCATCGACAATATCACCTTTGCCTATGCCAAGGCGGCCGAAGGGAATGGGTTCGACGAGGAATTCATGTGGAGCGACACCGAAAGGGAACGTGCTAAGAAATATGGCACACTGACCGATAACCTGCACACCGACCTGCATGAATGCCTCGGACACGGTTCGGGCAAACTGCTTCCGGGCGTAGATGGCAATGCACTCAGGGCATACGGATCCCCACTGGAAGAGACAAGGGCCGATCTGTTTGCCCTCTATTACCTGGCCGATCCCAAGCTGGTAGAACTGGAACTTTTACCGGACGAGGAAGCATACAAGACGGAGTATTATCACTACATCATGAACGGCGCCATGACGCAACTTACCCGCATCCACCCGGGTAAAGATATCGAACAGGCGCACATGCGCAACCGGGCGCTGATCTCGAACTGGGCGGTCGAAAACGGAAAAGCCGACAATGTGGTAGAAATGCAGCAACGCGACGGTAAAACATACGTGGTAATCAACGATTATGATAAATTGCGAACCCTCTTCGGCGAGTTACTGGCCGAAGTGCAGCGCATCAAGTCGGAAGGTGATTACGAAGCAGGCAAGGATCTGGTGGAAAAATACGGGGTAAAAGTAAATGCCGACCTGCACAAAGAGGTACTGGGCCGCTACGAAGCGCTGGATATCGCTCCTTACAAAGGATTCGTGAACCCTGTCTACAAACTCGTGACCGATGACAATGGCAAGGTAACGGATGTGACCGTTTCGTACGACGAGAACTATGTGGATCAGCAATTGCGTTACTCGAGACAATACTCAGTACTGCCGCTAATGAACTGATCCTGCAGAAATAATTAATATAATGAGGGTGTATCACAATGTGGTTCCACCCTCATTTTACTTATCCAACCCTATCACCCAATCACCGTTCCACCTTCCCACCGCCAATTGGCACATCAGTAAATCATTCAATTAACGAATTGACACATTGACTCATTGGCATATTAGCACATTAAACAATGACTTACGACGAAACACTTGACTATCTGTACCGCCAGATGCCCGACTACCAGCGGATCGGAGATAAGGCGTATAAGGAGGGACTCGATAACAGCCTTGCATTGGACGAGATATTAGATCATCCTCACCGCCGCTACAAAACCATCCATGTAGGGGGCACCAACGGCAAAGGTTCCACTTCGCACCTACTGGCGGCCATATTACAGGAATCGGGTTACAAAGTGGGACTGTATACCTCACCCCACCTGATCGACTTCCGCGAGCGGATCCGTGTCAACGGGGAGATGATCGGCCGGGAGTTCGTGGTAGAATTTGTAGAGCGATACAGGGAGCGGTTTGAGCCGGTGATGCCCTCGTTCTTCGAGTTGACCATGGAGATGGCTTTCCTCTACTTTACCCGGCAGGAGGTAGATGTGGCGGTGATTGAGGTGGGTTTGGGCGGACGGCTCGACAGTACCAACATTCTCTCCCCCGACCTCAGCGTCATCACCAATATAGGATTCGATCATATGAAACAGTTGGGCGATACGCTCCCGAAAATCGCCGCCGAAAAAGCGGGGATAATAAAACCATATACACCTGTTGTGATTGGTGAAATGGGAAATACAGAAGTAGCGCAGGTTTTTATCGATAAAGCACAATCCGTGAATGCTCCTATTGTTTTCGCGGAACTTTATATGAACAATTTTGTGGCAGAGAGAAAAGAGTCCGGATGGCTGTTTCACGCCAGCGGGTATCCGGATGTAAAAGGTGAATTAAAGGGATTGGCACAGGACAAGAATGCCCGGACGGTGTTGACGGCGGTAGAAGTACTCCTTGAAACGGGGTATGACATCCCGAAAGAAGCTGTTTACGAAGGGTTCGCCAACGTAACTACCATCACCGGGTTAATAGGGCGTTGGCAGCAGTTGCAAACCTCGCCGAAGATCATCTGCGACATTGCACATAATGCCCACGGGATACGGTATATAGCGGAACAATTGGGGTCGGAAAATTTCAACCGGCTTCATATTGTGTTCGGTATGGCAAACGACAAGGATGTGGATACGGTGCTTTCCCTCTTGCCACGGGATGCCGTTTATTATTTCACCAGGGCATCGGTAGAACGCGCGTTGAATGAAGTGGAACTTGCCAACAAAGCGGCCGCCCACGGGCTGCAAGGCCTCACCTTTCCTATTGTTTCCCACGCGGTCGAGGTAGCACGAAAAAACGCCGATAAAAACGATCTTATTTTCATCGGCGGTAGTACCTTTATCGTGGCGGACGCGCTGCCGCTGTTTTCAAAGTCATAGTGGGTTACCTCCTTTTATAACTTTCTTTTCTGTGTGCAACCTTTATTATTTCGATATACAGAATATTATCCTTAATAGAATAAATAATCCGGTAATCCGCTACACGGATCCGATAATAATTATTAGAACCGGTCAGTTTTACACATCTATCCGGACGCGGATTTTCAGCCAAATCATAGATTGCTTCAGCAATTTTGATCGCATAAACATCCGGAATTTTGTCAATCTCTTTTTTAGCTTTTTTATGGATTACAACTGTGTACACTTTCCAAAACGTTTATCCATACTTTCTTTAAACTCTTGCAAAGAAATTGTCTCACCACCTTGACGACTTTTTGCTTCTTCTATATCCAAAAAATCTTCGAGTAACTCATTATTTCCATGTTTTTTCATGTCAATTTTCACGTAACGGGTTCTTCCTTTTTGATCTTTTTCTATTTTAATGCCCGAAGAATTCATTATTACAACCTCCTTTTATGTTATTGGACAACAAATATATGAAAAATTTCTGTCAAATAAAAAACGCGATAAAAACGATCTTATTTTCATCGGCGGTAGTACCTTTATCGTGGCGGACACGCTGCCGCTGTTCCCGCTGTTCGGATAATTACCAAATCAGCACGATACGGAAATTGTAATTATATACATATTCATCCCTTCGGAGCAAATCTGAATTCTGGATATAGAAAGCAACCGAACTTTCACCGTTAGTCTTGTATTGCACATCGTAACTGATAGTCTCTGTATATTTATTTGTAACGTTACCATTTATATCCGTTTCATAATAGGTATGTGGGTACGGTAGCGATTTTTGTACTTCGTCCTCACCCTGCTGACCTATGAAAATATACCCCAACACGGCACCCTCTTCATAAATATCTTGGGTCAGTTCCGGTAGTTCATATATCGCCTGATAATATCCGGCATCGGGAATCCATTCCCAATCCGTTTTTTTCACCTCAAACGGAATTATTCGCCATTGCCCGTTCAACGAATTGTCAATCATCTGTTGAATTTCGCGATCCGATAAATAATCATCACCAGAACAGCCGTAGCCTAAAAAAAGCAGAAAAAATACAGAAACGGTGGAAAAAAATAATTTTTTCTTCATAATTCGTAGTTTTTGAAGCCCATAAAACTTGTACGTAAGCTAAGACTTGAAAAAAGTTCTTACGTTTAATTTAAAACAGTAAAAGAGGGAAAAAGTTTAACTTATTTACCCTTTCTATTTGTATACAGATCCGAAAAAATAAACTGATAATCTAATTCTAAATAACAAACATCTGATTTTCTGCCTCTTATTCTGAAATACCCAGGGGATATATATCTTTAAACAATTTCTTCTGCGATTGGGTTCTGATAATTACCGGGATGAGGAATAAAATCACACAGTGAATAGTGCCAATTCTAATTACTTTTCAACATTCGATTGTATGCTATAAAAAAAGAGTTATTTTTGCCTATCCACAATTTTGGAAAAGAAAATTTTAATGTAAAAAGAATAAGGGACTAATTCTGACACAAAAGTATGGTTAAAATACCTTATGTTTTGGCTCTTCAATCTCTATTCTTTACTCTTTATGCTAAAATATGAGACAATATCTTGATCTATTGCAACGGGTACTGGACGAAGGCGTCCAAAAAGAAGACCGCACCGGCACCGGTACCATCAGCATATTCGGCCATCAGAGCCGGTACAGGATGAGCGACGGATTTCCGGTGCTCACTACCAAAAAGCTGCACCTGAAATCAATTATTCACGAACTGCTCTGGTTCCTGAACGGGGATACCAACGTGCAATACCTGAATGACAATGGTGTGCGTATCTGGAACGAATGGGCGGACGAAAAGGGCGACCTGGGCCATGTCTACGGTTACCAATGGCGCTCATGGCCCGATTATAACGGCGGACATATCGACCAGATAGCGGAGGTGGTCGACACTATCCGGAACAATCCTGATTCGCGCCGTATCATCGTCAGTTCATGGAATGTGGCTGATCTGCCCAATATGAATCTCCCACCCTGTCACGCCTTTTTCCAGTTTTACGTGGCCGATGGTAAACTAAGCCTGCAATTATACCAACGCAGCGCCGACATTTTCCTGGGAGTGCCTTTCAATATCGCTTCCTACGCCCTGCTGCTGAAAATGATGGCACAGGTGGCCGGATTGCAGGAAGGCGATTTCATCCACACTTTGGGCGATGCGCATATTTACCTGAACCATCTGGAGCAGGTGAACCTTCAACTTACGCGTGAACCTCGGCCATTACCCGACATGAAGATCAACCCCGATGTAAAGGATATCTTCGGCTTCCGGTTCGAAGATTTCGAACTGACGGACTACGATCCGCACCCACATATTAAAGGCACTGTCAGCATATGATGAATTACAATACTCCACCTATTGCCATTATCGTCGCGCTCGACGAACAGAACGGTATCGGGCGCGACGGGGAACTGCTTTGTCATCTTCCCGGCGATCTGGAACATTTTAAAGAAACAACACGCGGGCATTGCGTCATTATGGGGCGGAGAACATATCAATCCCTACCCAAAGGCGCCCTACCCAACCGCACCAATATCGTGATCACCTCGGATACGGCAGGGAATTATCCCGGCTGCATCGTGGTCCGCTCTGTAGACGAAGCACTGGCTTGTTGCAAAGGTGAAGAGACAGCTTTCATTATAGGCGGAGGAGAACTTTACCGTTCAACTCTTCATCTCGCCGACAAGCTATACCTCACCCGCATCCATCACACGTTCGATGATGCCGACACTTTTTTCCCGGAAGTCGATCTCAATGAATGGGAATTGGTTCACCGCGAAACACACAAAGCGGACGGAAAACATATGTACGATTATTCGTTTCTGACCTATGTAAAATAAAGAGAAGCTGTAAAAATGGATGCGGACAGTTGGCAAGAATTCCTGAAAGGTGACAAAGCTTCTTTCTCCGAGCTTTACCGCTTTTATTTTAATGAACTTTTTGCATACGGACTGAAGATCGGTTTCGATGAAGAAGCGTGCAAAGATGCCATACAGGATGTTTTTTATAAAATATACACCTCCCGCAACCGGCTGACCCATATCAGGAATATTGAGTTTTACCTGCTTCATTCCGTGAAAAACCGACTATTCGATATTCATAACGGGGAAAACAGAATTAATCATATAAATTATAACGATATCATTCTGGAGAATGAGGATAATGTCGTCGAACAGATCATTGAGAAGGAAACGCAATCGCAACTCGAAAATAAAATCAACCAATCACTGAAAATTTTGCCGCCGAAACAAAGGAAAATAATCTATTACCATTATCATCTCAATCTATCTTTCACAGAAATAGCAACATTGTTAGAAATGGAACCCGAAACAGTAAGGAAATCGGCATATAGGGCTTTGCAAAAAATGAAAGAAAGCCGGCAATTAAAAACACTACCCTTCCTTTTTTCCCTCCTATCATTTTATCATGGATCATAAGGATTTTCTATGTGACGACCTTTTTGTGTACTGGAGAATTCATTCCACAAAAGAACTGGATTTTTTCTGGAAGAATTTTCTCAAAGAAAACGAAGAGCTCATAGAGCCTTTCAGCCAGGCTATTGAAGCATTTGAAATAATACGGAATGAACAGGACACACTCCAGATCAGTGAAACCTCAATACTGCAAAAGCTGAACACAAAAATTAAAAAACAGAAGAGAAAGAGATTACGCAGGATATTGATTTCATCTGCCGCCGCCGTCTTGCTCCTTACGTTAATTTCCACACTTTTTTTTCTGCACCGGAAATCTGAAAACATGGGATCTGGGGTATCTTCCATTGGAGAAGTAATGAGTAATAACAATATACAACTTTTTACCGGCAATAACGTTCTGGAGATCGACAATAATTCCACCTTGGATTTTTCAGAGAAAAGTCACAGCGCTGTGATCCAAAATCCGCTTACACAAAAAGAGATAGATTTAAACGATAATCAGGCCAACAAGCTTATCGTACCCTATGGAAAGAGATCGACCCTGATATTGGCAGACGGATCGAAAGTGCACTTGAATTCCGGCACGAAAATGGAATTTCCTTCCATATTTTCAGGAAAGAAAAGAGAGATCAATGTGGAGGGAGAAATTTTCATTGAAGTGGTGAAGCAAAACAATACCTCTTTTGTGATTAATACCCCTCATTCTCAAATCATCGTCTATGGAACGTCCTTCAATGTCTCTTCCTATTCCGAAGACACAAGAGAGTCCGTTGTTTTGGTAAACGGTTCAGTGGAGGTGAAAAGCAAAAACAGCGCCATACAATTACAACCCAATGAAATGGCTGAGATCGAAAACGGCATGATCCTGCGTAAGCAGGTAGATGTATCGGATTATATCGGTTGGACAAATGGCTATATGCAATTAAATAAAACTCCTCTGAACGAGGTATTGAAAAGAATAGGAAGATACTATAACGTAGAATTCCAATACGATCCGGATATGGATATGTATGACCAAACCTGTTCGGGTAAACTATTCCTTTCGGATAACTTTAATGATGTACTTGAGGCTTTTTCAAAGATGACTTACTTACAATATGATAAATACAGCGATGAAACAATTTTTATTCGTCAATAACTAAAGGATCCATATTATTAACTCAAAATTAATTATTTATGCCTATGAGAGAAGAAAAATAAAAAAAAGTCGAATAATGCCGCTAACATTATTCGACCCGAGTGATCATAAGATCTACAGAGTGAATCATAATTTATTGGTAACAAATTAAAATTCAACACAAAGATATGCAAGAAAAGTATATATGTAAGTTATTTACCACGAAAAAGAATGATAAGTTTTTAAAAATTATGAAAATCTATTTTTTAATCACTTTCCTTTGCATTTTTTCCGTTACGGCTGAAAGTATCTATTCTCAGTCCAAAACGGTCAGCGCCGAATTGAAAAATGTAACGTTGAAAGATGCATTTCGTGAATTAGAAAAAAACAGCGACTATTTGTTCCTTGTAATGGATAACACTGAAAGTGAACTATCAACAAGGGTTGACCTCTCCTTTAATAATCAATCCATAGTTGAAATACTGGATATGTTGTTAAAGAACACCCCCCTGACCTACTCCATTGTCAACAGGCAGATCACCATTTCAAAGAAACCGGGGGCTGTTGAAGACAAAAAAAGCGTTAAAAATAAAATCAACACTAAAGAAGTTCAACAAACCGGTAAAACAATTACCGGAACCGTAAGGGATATCAACGGAGAATCCATTATAGGCGCCAATATCATTGAAGAGGGCACCTCTAACGGAACCATTACTGACACAAACGGGAATTTTACCCTCAATGTAGCAAACGATGCTACTATACGGATTACTTATATCGGATATCTGAGCCAAACAGTCAATACAACGGGAAGCACGAATTTCAACATCACACTCAGAGAAGATATGCAAGCGCTTGAAGAGGTGGTGGTCGTGGGATACGGTTCGCAGAAAAAAGAAAACCTTACAGGTGCGGTTGCAACCGTGGATGTAGGTAAAGCATTGAGCGGACGTCCTATTACCGACGTTGGTCGCGGATTGCAAGGAACTACACCGGGGCTTTCGATTGTTATACCAAGCGGAGAGATCGGTTCTGATCCAACGATCAAAGTTCGTGGACAGATCGGCTCTATTGAAGGCAAGTCGGCTCCGCTTATTCTATTGGATAACGTTGAAATACCATCACTCTTAATGGTCAACCCCGATGATATCGAATCTATTTCCGTATTAAAAGATGCGGCTTCTGCTTCTATTTACGGAGCGAAAGCTGCTTTCGGGGTTATTCTTATCACTACCAAAAAAGGAGCTGCTCAGCAACGCGTGAATGTGAGTTATTCGGGAAACTTCACTTGGCAAAATATCTCCAAAAAGATGGAAATGGGCGGTATAGACGCTTTGCAGTATAGCGTGGATGCTTTTAAAAACGCAGGCGGAACAGTAGCCGGCGCTTTTGTGCAAATTACAGAGGAAGGACTGGTGAAGGCCAAAGCCTGGCATGAAAAATATTACGGGAAAATAGGCGTAGACGATCCATACGTTTATGGACGTGACTGGTATGTAGACGCCAATAACCGCAAAATAGGGTTAAGAACATTCGACCCTTATGATTACATGATTAAAGAATGGACTCCTTCCATGAACCACAATGTTTCCGTCAGTGGAAAAACACTAAATACCACCTACAATATCGGTGTGGGTTATATAAGTCAGGACGGTTTGATGGAACCGGCAAAACACGACGACTTTAAACGCTACAACGGATCATTGAGGTTAAGCACGGATATCAACAAATACCTGACGGCAAGAGCAGGCGCCATGTACTCTGCCAGAGCAAAGAGATATGGGTATGCAACCAATTCCACTACCGCCGATCCGTGGCTCTATCTTTACCGTTGGGGACCCACCATGCCCATGGGGTATGATGAGAACGGAAGCATAATCAGAAGCCCCTATTCCGAGCTTAAACAAGCCAATACAGCCTCAAGGAGTAATGACTATACCAGTGTGAATATCGGCGCTACGGTGAATATAACAAAAGACTGGAAGTTTGATGTTGACTATAATCATTCCAAGAATGATTACATCACATTACAACCTGGAACACGTTATACGGCGGCAGATTCCTGGGTGGCTGCTGTGGCAAAATATGATGATAACGGCAACCGCATTTATGTCAACGATGCCGGTGAAGTTGTTTCATCTACCACCACGGGAGCAATGCCTGCCTTTATGTTGAACACATACGAATATACGGGAAGCGGTTCCAATCCTGACCATATATACCGCCGTTCGGAAAAATCGGTACGCAACACATGGAATATGACTACTACGTATGACCTGAATTTGAATGAAGATCATAATTTTAATTTTTTGTTGGGTATAAACCGTGTTACGTATGAAACGGAGTGGAACTGGTCGCAGAAAACAAAATTGTTGGATATCGCAAATCCTCAGTTTAACCTTGCCGTAGGTACTGAAACAGTTGGCGGGGATTTTGACTGGGATGCTCAACTGGGTTATTTCGGCCGTGTCAATTATGCGTTTAAAGAGCGGTATTTGTTTGAAGCAAACCTGCGTTACGATGGTACGTCCAAGTTTCCGTCCAATTTGAGATGGAGATGGTTCCCCTCATTTTCAGCAGGTTGGCGTCTAAGTGAAGAGCCGTTTATGCAGTTCATGCAACCCACGCTTTCATCGTTGAAATTAAGAGGGTCTTGGGGTAGCATCGGCGACCAGACAGTAGCAAACAGTCTGTACGTTCCCACTATCACAATCGGTACGATTTCTTATCTGGATGAAAATGGAAACAAATTATTTTATGCAGCCCCACCCGCGGCCGTCTCACCCAAAATCGGATGGCAAAATATCCAGACGCTGAATTTGGGAATAGATGCCCGACTCTTCAAAAACTCATTTGGAATCACTTTCGATTGGTATCAGCGCGATACCAGGGATATGATTATTCCCGGTGCAAATGTCAGCCTTGCTTACGGTACAGGCGCACCCAAACAAAATCTGGGAGAATTAAGAACCAAGGGTTGGGAGCTATTGCTCGACTATACGCATCGCTTTAACAACAAATTATCTGTCAATGCGATGGTGACCGTCTCCGATGCTGCCACCGAAATCACGAAATACAGCGACACTCAATTGGTTAGTGGTTGGTATGTAGGGAAAACGTACGGAGAAATATGGGGTTATGAAACCGATCGCTTATATCAAAAAGATGATTTTGTTTGGACTAAAACAGCTGATGGAGATGATGAAATGGTAACCACCTATGCATTGTACGGGGAAGAAGTGGCAGCAGGTACTGCCGGAGCTAAAGTCGTAAACAAGCTTTCTGACCCGAATGGTGTATATCAGGACCGTTTTCAAGCCGGTAATTACAGGATGGGGCCGGGCGACCCTAAATTTGTTGATCTTAACGGCGATGGGGACATCAGTCCGGGAAGCAGTACGGTTGATGATCCGGGCGACAGGAAAGTCATTGGTAATTCAACTCCGCGGTATGAATATGGATTCCGTTTGGGAGCCGAATATGAAGGGTTCGACTTCTCCGTTTTTTTCCAGGGTGTGGGTAAGCGTAAACTCTGGGGAAATGGATTTTTGGCGATCCCCGGATATAATTCATCGGACGGCGCCATGCCACAGGCTATTGCCGGTAATTATTGGAGGGAAGATCACACGGATGCGTTCTATCCTCGCGCGTATAATCTTGGCAGTTCAAATGAAACATTGGGTATTGTACCCCAAACTCGTTATTTATTGAATATGTCCTATTTAAGAATGAAGAACCTGACTTTCGGATATTCATTACCTGTCAATTTGATTACGAAGACAGGGCTTCAAAAAGCGCGTGTTTACATTGCTTTGGAAAACTTCCTGACGTTTGATAACCTGAATGATCTCCCGATTGATCCGGAAGAAGTGCAAGGTTATTCAATGTTCAATGAAGAAAACTATAACGCCAGTCGTACGGGGGTAGGAGCTCCAACAATGAAATCGATGTCAGTTGGTTTTCAATTAAATTTTTAAATAAGATCATAAAATGAAGAAACATATATTTTATACACTACTTATTGTCGTGCTTGTCTCAGTCGGTTGCGACGATATATTGGATCGCCCTCAGAAAACAAAAGCCAATGATGAAACGTATTGGAGGAGCGAATTCGATTTCCGCTTATATGCAAATGAATTTTATACGCAGTATTTTGTGGGGTACAGCTCGAGTTATGGGCTGGATTATGCTCCTCTGCGCGGCTATTATTTTTCTGACGATGTGGCTTATACCGGTACGCAAAGCAACCTGGAGAACGCCATTCCCTCAAGCCGTGGATCTACCTCATTGGCTTCTACCAGCGATCTCTGGCTCACCAAGTACGCCAGCGCCACTTGGAACTTTGGATGGGTACGCAAAATAAACATCATGATAGAACGTCTTGAAACAGTAGGGGTTAATTATTTATCGGAAGAGGCTTACAATCACTGGATGGGGGTAGCTCGTTTCTTTCGGGCCTTCGAATATCACCGTTTAGTTTGGTCGTTCGGGGATGTTCCCTATTATGGAGCAACATTTTCAGAAGACAATTCAGACGAAATGTATAAAGACAGAACACCCAGAAAAGAAGTCATGGAGCATGTGTATGACGATTTACGCTTTGCTTTTGCCAATATCCGGACAAATGATGGCGCAATGTACCTGAATAAAGACATTGCTGCTGGATTTATCACGCGCATCATGCTCTACGAAGGAACCTGGCAAAAATACCATAACATCAGTCAGGAAAACGCGAAGAAGTATCTTGAATTTGCCCAGGAAGCCGGCGATTATGTGATTGGAACAGGAAAGTACGCGATTTCAGACGACTTCAGGAGTTTATTTGGTTCGTTAGACTTAAAGGGTCATCCGGAAGTGTTAATGTACAGACACTATGACGCAGCCAATGCTACACACGCTGTGGCTTCCTATTCAAATGGAAGGGAATCTCAAAATCCATCCTCCAATTTGGCATTGGCAAAGGCCTTTATCTGCAATGACGGTAAACCATACCAGACTTCAAGTGTTGCAAACGCTAACGTTTTAAACATCTCCAATATGATTAAAACGCGCGATCCCCGCTTTGAAGCTACTTTCTACAGTCATCCTCACATACAGGCATCTACACTTCTGTATGCATGCAAATTTATTTCACGCGAAGGATCTTCATGGGTTGGAACGCTACCTCCTCAATACGGAAGCAATACAAATACAAACGACTATCCCGTAATGCGTTATTCTGAAGTATTGTTGAACTGGATTGAAGCGAAGGCCGAACTGGCGACATTAGGTGGAACGGCAGTAACCCAGGCAGATATAAGCATATCTATAAATGCTATACGCAACAGACCTTTGGACAACGAAGCCATTGCATTGGGCGTTCAACAAACAGCAGCAATGGATTTGGCTCTTATCAATGATTCTTTTGATCCTGCACGCGATAGCGATGTTCCGGCTCTTATTTGGGAAATTCGCCGCGAACGCCGAATGGAGTTCGTATATGAACACACCCGTTTAGCCGACATTCGACGTTGGAAAAAACTGGAATATATGGATAACAATAAATATCCGGATACGATGTTGGGGTTGTGGATTGATATAGCCAATGAACTACCCACTTATCTCGTTACGACCACCAGAGTAAAGAAAGCCGATGGAACCATCGTGACATACAACGGCTCCAATGCAAGCGATATGGTGGGATTCTACATCCCCACAAACGCAAATGCAAGGGACTTATTCGGGGATTTTAATTACCTGGCGCCTGTAGGAAAAGCGCAAATAGAGCAGTATGCCGACGCCGGCTATACTCTGACACAAACCACCGGATGGTTTTAACCTATAGACTTGAATCGAGTAGGAGGAAAATAAAGTAGTTTCCTCCTACTTTATTTTCCGACCTCCCACACCACCGCTCGTACGGTTCCGTAGGTGGCGGTTCCTTACTTACGATACTACTTTATCGTAACAGTCCATCTGTAAAGGGTAATTTGCCTTTCTCAGGTTATAACAGGGACAACCGTCTATTGTAAGTACCCGATACGGGAAGGGTGAGTCTATGCTTGTAGGAACATATATGGGAATGGCTAATTTTCAGAAAATAAATCTTGAAAATGACAGATTCTTTATCAATTTATTAGATTGGCAAAAATTAAAAAACCCTTCACCACATCGCTTGACGGGCGAATTTCGGACCAGGTGGAAGTCCGGCTGCAGGATACGGAGGACGGCCATCTCGTTTTTATCATCAACCATAGCGCCGGTAGTGAAGAAATTGATATAGACCTGTATATGGGCTCTGACGGCGTATATACCCTGCGGGATGTAATCAATGGGACGCAAAAAGAGTTGCGAAGTTCCGGTAATACGCTGAACATCAACACCCGGATTGACAGCAAAGGTGTCCATATTATTGAAATAACCCCAATAATTAAAATTCGATTATTAAAAGACGATTCATGGCTGTTGTAGGTATAGATTTGGGAGGCACAAAAATTACGGGCGCTCTCTTTGATAAAAGAGGTAAGATACTTTGCGAGATATCTCATCTTCTGGAACATCGGAAAGAGTTTGAAGTAGGATTACTTGTTTTACAGGTAATCGACGAATTAATGGAACAATCGGGATACCGTAAGGATGACATCGAAGCATTGGGTATTTGTGTTCCGGGAATAGCAAACAGTAAGACAGGACTCGTATGGGCTCCCAACATTGGCGGGTGGGAAAACTATCCGCTTCAAAAAGAAATAGAAGAGCATTTCAGCAATAGCAAAATCATAATTAGCGTTGCCAGCGATAGAACCTGTTATATTTTGGGCGAAAAATGGAAAGGCATTGCAAAAAATGCCAATAATGCGATTTATATTTCTGTGGGTACGGGAATAGGGATCGGGCTTCTGATTGATGGAAATATAATCCATGGAAAGGGTGATATTGTAGGCGCTGCAGGATGGTTTGGAATTGAAACACCCTATTCGAAGGAATTTGAGAGGTGTGGTTGTTTTGAAAGTTATGCTTCGGGAAACGGTATCGCCCATCAGGCAAAAAAGATCCTGAAAGAAGGTATTCTGTTCAAAGAAAGCAAATTCTATACGAAAGAGATTGATAGTATATCCTCAAAAGATATCTTTGACGCTGTCAGCGATGGCGATCCTCTCGCAAAATCTGTCATAGAAAAAGCGATAGAGTTATGGGGTATGACCTCTGCCAATTTAGTCAGTCTGTTAAATCCCGAAATAATTATATGGGGTGGAGGCGTGTTCGGACCTGCTACACAATTCATCGACCGCATCTATAAAGAAGCTTCTAAATGGGCGCAGCCCATTGCTATAAAGGAGGTGAAATACGAAAAATCTATCTTACAGGGGAAAGCCGGACTATACGGCGCCGGTTATTTGGCGCTTACATCAGTCATAAAAAAAGTATAAAACGGGAATGAGAACCATTCACTGAAGTTAGATATCCGCTCGCTATGGTATAGCTCAAGCAAGTTGGCTTTACTCATTTAGCTTAACGCGAATAGAATAGTTCTCACCCAAAAAGATAAATAAAAATGCCTTATGTCTCTTAAGAAAAGATTTTTAATGTACTGATAATGACTAGTAAACCTAAATTGTTCCATCTCATTTTTAGAAAGGAGAAAACGTTCTGGAATGCTTTTGTCTTGGTTCTTTTGTCTTGATTCTTGGCTCTAAAAATAATCGTATGAAGTACAATAAAACGTTAGTTTACATAGCGGCCTGTATTGGCATGGCTTTTTTTGGGATTGCCTTTATTGTCATGGGATCTGTTTTACCATCATTAACCGCAAAATACT
>NZ_CALNAT010000222.1 GCF_937873925.1 uncultured Proteiniphilum sp.
GCTGATTTTAAAAAAGTTCTTCTACTTGTCTTCATAGTTGTAAATAATCAGGATTAATATATTTTTGATTAAAAATTAAATTATTTTTTTATTTTCTTTGTCCCAGAAGACTTGACGTTTTTCCAGATAAGAATAGTGTGCCATTAAGCACGCAATACCTTCTTCATATGCGACATCAATATTTGCGCTGGGTGTTTTATTTTCTCTAATGCCATTAAGCCACTCGCGTAAGTGTAGATGCGTAACATCAACCTGACGACCGTTAATGACGGTGTTGGTTAATCCACGATCTGCATAATATTTTTCCGACGCTGATGTAACTGCATCTATTTGTCCCAAATTGGAATTAAATGATACCATAGGAGAAGTTGTATCTAATAATCCATTAGCTATTCCTGTCTTGTATTTGGTAGAGTTTCTATCAATTGTTATACTTATGCTGTTTCCTAACTCCATCGAAGCGTCATGTCCCATAAAAACCCGGCCGCGATTTCTACTTGAAGCCAAATTACCACTATACATTAAAGTTAGGTCTCTTTCCGGATATTCAAATACACAATGCAAAGAGTCGGGAATTTCTCTTTTATCTTTCCAGTAATAAATACCACCTGAAGATGATACCGACTTGGGGATCCCAAGCCTTAACAATTGGTTCACAGCATCAAATTCATGAGTAAATAATTGCCCGATCATCCCCGTGTCGTAGGCAAACCACTGTGTCCAATTATAAAATCTCTCGATACTAAACGGAACGAAAGGAGTGGTTCCTAACCATTGTTTCCAATCAATATTTCTATCATTCCCCGGTTTAGGATTTCCTTTGCTGTCCAGATGCCTAATCCAAGCTCCCTCTGAAGTATTTCGGTTGGTTGTTGTTTGTACTAAAGTTATTTTTCCTAAAATATCTTTATCAATAATTTCCTTAGCTTGTTTAAAGACAGTGCTTTGAGTTATTTGATGACCGAGTTGAAAAGTGATATTGCTACTTTTTATTACTTTATATAACTCATTTAATTCTTCTTCCGAATGGGCCACGCTTTTCTCCAAATAGACATGTTTGTTGGCTTTTGCAGCTTCAATGGCCATAAGAGCATGGTGATGATCCGGAGTAGCGATTACGACCGCATCAATATCCTTGTCTGCTAGCATGTCCTGATAATGGAGATATCTTTTAACCGGATATTGTTTAGTTCCGGAGAAAATATTGTTGTCCGCAGTTGCTATTCCTTTCTCAGCATGTAAATCAAAAACATCACATATCCCTGTAATCGAAACATGTAAATTTTCTTGTTCCAGCCAATTTACCAAACTATTATTCTTCTTCAGCCTAATCATTTCGTCAGGATGAATGAATCCTAATCCTTTTGCTAGGGCTTGAGCTCTTGTCCCAAAACCGATAAAACCGATGCGAATTATTTCTTTAGGTGCTTTATTACCATAGTCAGGAACGGGAAACTCCATTTGATCGAAACCTAACTCTTTTAAAATATCGTTTCTTTTGTTCTTTTCATAATTATTTTTTTTCAACAAGTTAAAACCAAATAAACCCGCTACAGGTACTCCGGCTAGCGCTTTTATAACAGTTCTTCTTGAGATACCTCCTGATTGGGTTTTTTCAACTCTTTCGTTTCCATCAGGGTTGTTTGTCGGTTGGCTTATGTTTTTATTTACCTCTTCCATTTATATGCTTTTTAAAAATTGTACTGGTAAAAAAATCTAATCCGAAGGTTTTATTTGTAGGAAAAAGGAATAGTCCAAAAAGAGCAACTGATTCAATCAGTATTTTATTAACAATCAGGTTGCTTCCATCTGTTACAACGCTATATTCCAATCCCACAAGAGGAGGAGCACTTAAATAATAGACTAACAGTAATATCGATCCTGCAATAGTTGCTGGTTTAAATAAAAAACCTAAAATAATCCCTAATCCAATAGCCACTAATCCCCACGTATTAAGGAAGTCTACCATTGAAAGCAATTGTCCGTTAGATATTATCCACCTCGAAAAGCCGGATAAAATCCATTGGGATTCTTGTAAAAAGCCTATTGACGACCATTGAGGATTTAAAACCTTGGATATTCCCTCATATAGAATGTGCCAACCCAATAAAAATCTCAACGTTAACAGAAATAACAGTTGTTTTTTTGAATAGTAGGATTTATACGTCATTTTTTTTAGAATTAATCATATATATTTACCTATAAGTCGGATTGATTGATTTCAGGAGTATAATTTTTTCATTCTTTATTTCTTTATACCCTTACGTCTGTATTACCACCCTTTAGCAGTGATATGTCATGTGGCTGGTTCAGGGCCCAGGCCCCGTTAGTGAAGTCGGGTATGTCAATTGGCGTAGACCTGTTTGCGACGGACCATTCGCTCAAGGGTCCGATCACGCTCCATGAAGCGGCATCGTAAACGTCCATGTCCACGGGTAACCCGTTTCTCAGGCAATCGATGAGCCTCCAGTCCATCAGAAAATCCATTCCCCCGTGGCCCCCAATTTTTTTAGCAATGTCCTGCATCCGTTGGATCAATGGGGGGTTGTATTTTTTCTCGATATCCTGGAATTCGCTTTCAGATAGCCATTCCGTGTGATTTTCCGCTCGGGAGAGTCTTGCGGGCAGGGGGTATTTTTGTGCCGTAGCCTTGGTTCCACTTATTAAGTGTAAGCGTGAATAGGGCCTTGGGGTTGTCACATCGTGCTGAATGAGGATTGTTTGTCCTTTCACGGTTCTGATCAGCGAGGAGTTCATGTTGCCCCTAAAGGGAGCGTCGATGAATTGCTTGAAATAGTCATCATCCTTCGCCAGCTTTTTGGCGTGATTATTCATTAGAAAGTCTTCGGTAGACATTGATGTCATGTACTCCATGCGGTTTCCCCGGTTTATGTTCATGATTTGGGCAACGGGCCCCAGTCCGTGAGTGGGGTACAAGCTCCCGTTTCTTGTCATGTTTTCTTTCAGCCTCCAGCTTCGTCCGGGCTTCCCCCTGAAAAACAGGCTTTCCCCGATGTCGTGGATGTAGGCTCCCTCGCAATGAACGATATCGCCGAAGAACCCGTTTCGTGCCAGGTTCAGGGTGAGCAACTCAAAAAAGTCATAGCAGCAGTTTTCTAGAATGACACAGTGTTTTTTAGTTTTCTCGGATGTTTCCACCAGTCTCCAGCAATCCTGCACGGTCGTGGCCGCGGGAATTTCTACTGCCGCGTGCTTTCCGTGCTCCATGGCGTAGATGGTAATGGGTGCGTGTAGAGCCCACGGGGTTGTGATATAGACAAGGTCTATGTCTTCCCTCTCACATACCTGCTTCCAGGAGTCCTGCTTTCCTGCAAAGACTTTTGCGGGATGACCCGTTGTCTTGATTCTCGCCCTGGCTTTTTCCGCCTGTTCGGGCAACTCGTCACAGATGGCCATGATCCTGACGCCATCTATGTAGCTGACTCTCTCTACGGCGGCGCTTCCGCGTGCTCCCACACCTATGAATGCGACCCTGACCGTGTCTATTTTTGGCGCCGCGTATCCGCACATGTTGAATCTTTGGGGATGCTTCTTGTAGGCTTCCAGGTATATGGATTTTAACTGTTTTGCCGGAGGTTGCTGCTGGGGGGGCAATTCGCTTCCGGTTAATTTTCCGGTGAGCATGCTGCCGACTCCCGCCGCCCCGGCAATTTTAAGGAAACTTCTTCTGTTGAGTTGCATGACAAAATTGTTATGTTTATTTTTTCCAATTTTCAACTTTATATCCCCATTTCCCATAGTAAAATAGGTAGAAGTATGTAGGAATTAATATCAAAACAGCCCAACGTGGATACATAGGGTTGAGATCGATGATTTTTCCAAAAATTATGGGTGCGATTGCGTATGAGATCAACGTCATCAACAATAACGCGGAACCTAGTTTTGTATATTTGCCGAGGTTTCTTATTGCTAATCCCCATATCGATCCCCAGGTGAATGCAGATAAAAAGGCTTGGGCCAACAAAAACCAGACGGATATTACTCCATTAGTAAAAAAGGTGAGCATAGTTAAGGTAAATCCTGTAATAGCGCATAGCACGACAGCTTTCTGCTGGGTCAGGTATTTAGGTATAAGCAATGTGTTCCCAAAGAATCCGATTAACGTGAATGTCAGTGCATATGTACTAAAATGCCGAGATAATGTAAAGGGAATTCCTAAGGCGTCACCATAGAGTATGCTGTTGTTCACCGCAACAGAAATAGAGCCGTCTAAAAACAGTGCAAGGACTCCCAGCGCGAGATAGGGAAAGCTGAGTATACTCTTGCGTTCTATTCCTTCAGTAATTTTATTCTCTTCTTCATCTTTCAGGTTAGGGATGTTTGAAAAATAGATCAAACCAGCCACTATCACGAAAAAAAGCGCAAGAAAGATGTAGGGACTTATAACCTTTGATAAATACTCCGTGAGTATTAACTCCTTTTCCGCTGGCGAGGTAATAGTCAGTTGATGGGAAATATCCCCTGCGTCACGTAACAGGATGCTGCTAAATATCAGTTGAGTTAAAACCCCGCCTAATCTATTGGCCATACCCATGAAACCCATCCGTTGTGCTGTGCTTTCTCGTGGACCAATTATGGTTACATAAGGATTTGCCGCGGTTTGAAGCAAAACCATTCCGATGCTTATTACAAAAATAGCTACCAGAAAAATGCTGTATTGTTGTGATAACGCTGCGGGAATAAATAATAACGCTCCACTAGACATGACAAACAAGCCTATTATAAGTCCTTTTTTATATCCTACTAGGTTGAGAAAACTCGAAGAAGGTATGGAAAAAATAAAATAAGATACAAAAGAAGCAACTGCTACCAAGGCAGCCTGTGCATTACTCAATTCGAGGCCCACCTTGAAATAGGGGATAAGTATAGCACTAGCCCAGGTCATTACTCCGAAAACGAAGAACAATATCCCCATTATTAAAAGCGGGCAAAGATAATTTTGCTTTGCATTCATTTATTATTCCGTTTATGGGTTAAAATCAATGGGAGGTTTGTGTAGGTCTACCGATGGTGAAGCAGCTGAATTGAATTGCAGAAACATGGCTCGTTCTGTCACAACGCGTCCGTCACCTGCCAAGTTATTCACATCCGCATAATGACGAAAACCTACCTGTTCATATAACGCGTACGCGCGATGGTTATCCGGCAACGTGGTTAATTCAATACCATCCCGGTTTGTCCGACGCGCGGCATCGATCAGGAATTGGATCAGTTTTTTGCCAAATCCCTTTCCCTGGTACTCGTCAAGCATTCCGATTCCAAGTAACGGTATGGGATTAGTGTAGTACCACAGGAAGAAGTACGCAACCATTGTATCATTATTGAAAAGTCCAAGAGTGAGATCCTGGCCTTTCTCGGAACGTTCTAGGAATGCGTTTACGGTATTGGCGTCGTAGGAATGAGGTAAAAAGGTGGCGGTCGATTCTTTAGATAAATAGTTCCCAAATTCTTGCAAACTACTTCGATCACTTTTCAGAAGTCTGCGGATGATAAATTCATCGCCATCTGTCGAGTTTATCAAAATACGATCGTTTAGTTCCATATACTTCCTATCAATTGCTTTTTATCAATGAAAACTGTTTTGATAATTCTGATACAATTTTTTCAGACGCTTTGAGTTCAACATTATTCGTGCTTAGCCAAGTTTCATAACCTCCCAGTTCGTGTTGTGCCGGAGTCGGTAAATAACCCCAATAACCATCTGCCAGCCCAACAACAAATGTTTGTTTAAACGGACTTTTTGCTTTTACTTCCAATCCGATTTCCGCGAACACTTCAAACGGGATGCTCGCTACTCCTAAATCACCAATACCAAACACGTGTAAACGAACAGACACCTGATCAGGCCTCTTTAGCTGATTCAGCGTTCTTTCCGCGTAGGTCTTTTCAAGCGAATGAGACGATTTGATCGAATCGGGTCTGGCCAGGATGATTTTGGCCCATTCAACCATTTTTTTATCGGGTTTTCGCACTTTCAGGGTAACCTCTTTCTGTTTAGCTTTTAAAGGCACCCAATCGTGATAGGCTATTGATCCGAAAGCTTCGAATACTTTTTGAGCAACATCCCTGCCCACGTATTTCATTTTTGCATAAGGAGCATTTTTTTCAGGAGAACTGCTGAAGTTGATGTTGTTGATATCGCCAGAAGTGCCGTTTGACATAATCCCTACAAACGGAGGGTCCTGTCTTTCAGCATTAAGTAGTTCTTGAATATGGTCACAAAAAACAGCAAAGTAGTCTGCCGAGATGTGTCCCTTAAGTGTTCCTCCCACGTAGTGAAGCGAATAATTTGCAAGTAATGCTATGGGACGTCCTTCGATTGATTTGACTGAAATAAAAGAGACTTCGGGATCGGGTACAGCAGCGGGAGTTAGTTTGTTGGAGTTGCTGTGGCCGGGATTCATCATAACCTTATCGTACTCTCCAAAAGGATTAATCACCGGTTGCTTCATTTTCCAACGGCGGACAAAAACATGTTCGGGCACAGCAACAGACCCCCATCCAATCCGTGCAGGTTCCAAATGGTTGGCAGCAAGTTGTACTGCATCGACTATTCGTTGAATCACAAACTCCTGATAGGGGTCAAACGTGTCAAAATCCCAACTGCGTCGCTTTTCTCCTGTTCCCATTGCGCTTACAGCCGAATGAGTATGAATAGCGGATATGATGATATTGGAAGATGGGATATCCATTCTTTCTGAAATTAACCTTATAGCTGCATCGACCAGATCCTGATGCAAGCCTAAAACATCTACAACAACGAAGACTAATTTAGTTTTTCCATCGTCAAGCATTAAACAGCGAACATGCAATTCATCATGCACTTCAATTGCTGGCGGCTGATTCCATTCTCCAATCAGTGCACCGCCAAGAAACGGGGTGATGTTAGCCGTTGCAGCACCTGCCTTAAAGACTTTTTGCTCACTGGTTTTAGGCTTCAAGTTGTTAGATACAGCTCCATCGTATGCCATACCAAAAAAACTACTCACTGCCAGCGAGACAAAACAAAGCTTTAATGTAAATGATCTCATGTTGTTTGTAATTTATTCAAGTTTCGCATGCGTTAATAATTTTTTATTGCTCTTCCTATTTGTGCAATTGCTTGTTTATGTTTATCCA
>NZ_CALNAT010000223.1 GCF_937873925.1 uncultured Proteiniphilum sp.
CCCTGGGCAGGGATGGATTGATCGGAAATCTTTACACCCGGAAAATACTGAGAGTAACCGATGAAAACTCCCCCTATTACGGATATCCCTTACTACCGGAAAACGATGAAGATGCCGAATGGCAGTCAGAGGACGAATACTCCAAGGTGGGTAACTATAACCCCAATTTTATCATGGGGCTCCAGACCTCTATCACCTATAAGAATTTTACGTTGAGTATGACGTTCGACTGGAGATCGGGCGGACAGTATGTATCGCAAACCTGGAGGTATCTTACTGAGGGCGTGGTGTCAAATACCTGGCTCAACTCGTTGGTTACGCCGCCCGACGGACTGGGAGGGGGACCGAGTCAGGCGCTTCGTGACTGGGTGGTAGCCAATGCCGATAAATTGATTTATACCGATAATCCAAGGCCTGTCGGTGGCCCTACTCCTGATTTCGGAGGATATTACAACGATTTCTATACCGGTATAGGAGCATACGACGGGACATTTGCTCCGGGTGTCTACGGCCGGTATGACGATGAGGGTAATTTTATTCTTATCAAGGAGAATCTTGGCAATGAAGGTACTGAATTCAGGCCGTATATAATGAGCTATCCGTGGGATATTGGAGAAGCTAACCTGTTCGATGCGGACTATATAAAATTAAGGGAGATTTCGCTGAACTACAGGGTTCCCGATAAGGCCGCCCAAAAACTGAGGATGAGAGATCTGAACGTTTCGGTATACAGCAGAAACATCATGCTTTGGGCAAAAAGCGCCGGGATGGGAATAGATCCGGAAAGAGCTTATCAATCGGGTAGTAACGGAGGTTTTAAACAAGGTGTCGAACGTTTTAACGCTGAGCCTTGGGTTGTTCCGGTCGGGTTTAAATTAAGTTTTACTTTTTAATCGAAATAAGGTCATGCATAAGTTAAAAAACAGTTTTATCATACTTTTAACGCTGGTGTTCGGATTTATAGTTTCATGCAAGGATTTGGATGAACTGAATATCAATCCGAACGGTGTTGATCCGGCAATCGCGGATGTAAACTTCCTGTTGCCTACGGTGCAGACGAATCTGGGGCAAACCGTTTACAATATCGGCTTCGGTACCTTCTCAGGAGTTATGCAGCATACGCAGCAAACCGGCTGGTTTGGCGGTTATAATAATTACGATTGGAATACCCTTTCGCATAGCTGGAACGGATATTACAGCATTTTGATGAACAACGATGAGTATTTCAGGAAGGCTGTTGACCATAATTACGAGTTCCACGAAGGAGTTGCCCGGATCATGAGGGCGTATGTTTTCGGCCTGATCACCGATATATGGGGCGATGCACCTTATAAAGACGCTCTCAAGGCCGAACAGGGGTCAGACCATTTTATGCCGGCTTTCGATCCCCAACAGGAGATTTACCATGGTATCCTTGCCGATCTGGATACTGCCAATACGCTCTTGTCGAAAAGTGCAAACGAATATCGCAATATTGTGGCCAAACAAGATGTGGTTTATAACGGTGGTGCCTCCAAATGGCAAAAATTTGCGAATTCACTGGCCTTACGGTACTATATGAGGTTACAGGCCAAAGAACCCGCGTTTGCGGAAGAGGGAATCAAGAGAATTGTGGAAGATCCGGCTCAATATCCGCTGATCCGGGTGGCCGGCGACGATGCGAACATCAGCTTCCCCGGTACCTCAAATGCTACCTCTAACCCGCTAAATACGGTATATGATGTGAGGCTGGACGGAAACTATATGAGGACAAAAATGGGAAAAACATTGGTGGATGTATTGAGGGATTATAATGATCCGCGCCTGGCGGTATGGGCCAATAAGATACAGATTCCGCTGAAACTGGTTTCGGGAACAGGTATTGATCAGATTAACGATAATGGCGAACGGGAAGTGTCACAGGATCTGGTAACCGCCTTTGAAGCCAATGGTATGAAGGTGGATTTTGACCCCGAATATGCGGGAGTGACTATTTCCCATCCGTTGGTACAGATCTTCAATATGAACAATGCCAACGCAGCCCAGGGTACTGTGAATCCACATGCCTCCCATTTGAACAACAGATATAGACTGACAACCGATCCCCTTGTCCTGATGAGATTGATATCTGCGGCAGAGGTCAACCTGATACTTGCCGAAGCGGCGTACAGGGGGTGGATTGCAAATGACCCTGCCGAATACTATGCCGAAGGTGTGATGGAGTCGTTCAAAGCCTGGGGAGTGGAAGGTGAATTTGAAGATTATATTGAGAATGTACCTTATGACGGGCTGGAAAGTATTATCGAACAAAAGTGGATCGCCCATTGGACTACGGCACATGAAGCCTGGTTCGACTGGAGAAGGACGGGCTTACCGACATTGGAGACGGGTCCGGCTGCACTACGTCCCGTATTGCCCATCCGGTGGTATTACCACACCTCCGATGAGATTGAAAAGAACAGGGCGAATGCTGAAGCGGCTATCGAAAGGTTGGAAGCGACGCCGTATCAGGATACGGATCAATCCAAGAACAGCGCCTGGTCGAAGATGTGGCTTCTTCAGGGAACAGGAAAACCGTGGTGATTGAAAAGAATAAAGAGTAAAGAATAAGGAATAAAGACACTAGATTTTTAGAACAAAGAATCAAGAGCCAAGACTTTGGATTTAAGATGTAGGATTTATGATTTTAGATGTAAGATGTGAGACTTAGGATGTAGGATTTGACTAGGTCGGTTTTCAATCGAGATGTGGGATTTGGGAATTGAAAACTTTTCGTTCCCAATCCCTCACTCTTCATTTTTAATTTTTAATTCTTCACTTTACTTCTTAGTTTTAGTTTTCAAACTTTTAATTATATGAATTTAAAACAGATAGGCATTTTCTTATGCCTCTTGTTGATAAAATCTGTTTTTGCGGGAACAGGCAATCTGCCGGTAAAGGATGAACCTTATACGGCGCCGGTGTCGGTCAGGTATACTCTATCTCCGAAATGGAAAGATGTCCGCTTCAGGAAAGTAGTGGCGGACGGAGATAACAGTATTTTCATATTGACCGATGCCGGCCTGTTCCGCGATTTTCCGGGAGAGATTATTTCCAAAGATCTCCGGTATGCTTCCCTGGCCGATAAATCTCCTGTGGATATCTGTATTCAGGAAAGAACGGGTTATTTGTATTATCTGTACTCCGACCGTTTTCTTACCAACAAACATGCCGGGACAATATGCGGCCTGCTGCCTGAAAATCAGTATAGTCATATTGCGGTAAATGCCAATGACGACGTATTGCTGACAGGAGAGCATGGAGGTGTATTGTATAACCGGAGTACAAAAGTCAGAGACCTGGACGTTCCCCCTGAAGAATTGATCAGATTGTATGTATCGGATCATCAGTTCTGGTATTTATCATCTACGGGTATCTATTTACTCAAAGATGACAGATGGATTAAAATCTATTCCGGCAGCAATCTGACAGCAATGGCATTCCAGGGAGATAGCATAGCGGTGGGCACAACGGATGGCTATTACGTGATCGATCGGAGCGGGAAAATCACTGAACCTCACAATAATAGGCTTCCTGTTCCCGTTATTAACCATATGTTGACCGTGGACGGTAAATATTGGTTTGCAACAGATCAGGGCGCTTTTGTAAAGCAACCGGAACGGTTCGACTATTATGCCTCTGAACGCTGGCTCGATCAGGACAAGATCATAGATATGGCCGCGGATAACGACGGAAACCTTTACTTTTTGACGCCGACCGGTTTGAATAAGGTACAGTTTGTACAGGAAACACTGGCTGAGAAAGCGGTGTTTCTACAGGACAACCTGCGCAAATACCATCTCCGTTATGGATTCTCATCCGCTTCCCGGTTGATCGATCCCAACGATCCTACAACCCTGCGCCTCGACGATGATGATAATGACGGCCTGTGGACTTCATTTTATCTGGGAAGCCAGGCATTCCGTTATGCTGTAACCAAAGAGGAGAAGGCCAGGGAATATGTATGGGAATCGTTTGAAGCTTATGAGAGACTGCTGACCATCCATCCTCTAAAGGGATTTTCTGCAAGAACATTCGAACGTACGGGATATATTGCCGGAGACACAGTTCCCTGGAGGCCGGCGCCTGATAAGGATTGGTGGTGGAAAGGGACCACCAGTACCGACGAGTTCGTCGCTTATTTGTTTGTTACCTCCGTAATAGACCAGTTTGTGGCACAGACACCCGAAGAAAAAAAGCGGGTGGCGGACTATTTTGATGCGATCATGACCCATATCATCACCAATGATTATTATTTTATCGATTATGACGGTAAGCCCACGCTCTGGGGCAGATGGAATCCTGAATATGTGAATTCTTTCGCTACTACCCAATTCGATCGCAGGCTGAACAGTACACTGACGATCACAGGACTTCAATTGGCATACAAACTGACAGGGAAAGAGATCTATAAAACAGAAGCGTTTAGGATGATGGAAGAACACGGATATCTTGATAATATGAAAATTCCTATGGGCAATATCCGGTTTACTTCCGGGTTTCAACATCAGGGAATAACCATGGGTGAGGACTGGAATCATTCTGATGATGAAATGGCATTTCTCACCTATTGGGTGTTATATCATTATGCGTTCGATGAATCATTAAAGCAGATGTACGCGGAAATGATACGGGATCACTGGGAAATTGAGAAGCCCGAACGCAATGCGCTCTGGAATCTCCTGACCTATGGGACATCAGGAGATATCGATTTGGAATCTACCATCTGGTATTTACAAGGCTTTCCCAAAGATCGTAACCGTTATGTGGTAAAAAACTCACACCGGAAAGACCTGGAATTTCTGCCGAAAGATATCCACACCAATTTCCGGGAGCAGACAACTACCGAACTTATCCCTAAAAGGGAACGGCCGCTGAACAGGCATAATAATAACGAATTTATTATTGACGGAGGGCGTGGAGCGTATCAGCAACTTACCGGAGAAGAGTTTCTGCTACCCTATTGGATGGCACGTTATCTTAATGTTATTGAATGATTCAAGATTTAAAATTCAAGATTCAAGATTCCACCATGTGGAGATTGATTGTAAAAAAAAATAATATCGGGTATATGAAGAGATTACTGTTTATTTTAGCTGTTTATTTCAGCATTGTCATTGGGTACGCACAACAGGTTATTACACCTGAAACGGCGTTGAATGCTTATGTCCACAATGATGATCGTACATGGGGATGGGAAGTCCGCAATACATATGAGATGGATGAGACAAAGGTCTATTCCTTGCTGTTTATTTCTCAGAAATGGCATGGAATCCTTTGGAAACATGAACTTATTATCTTTGTTCCGGAGTCCTTAAAACAGGATGGGGCACTCTTATTTGTAGACGGAGGCTCAATAAACGATGGCATTCCGAGATTTGCGAAGGAGGATGATGGCTTTTTATTGTTCTTGTCTGCCCTAGCTAACCGCAATAACGCCCTTGTATGTGTACTGAAACAAGTTCCCAATCAACCCCTGTACGGTGGTTTGAAAGAAGATGCATTGATCTCCTATACGCTCAATGAGTTCAGGAAAGACAAAGATTACTCCTGGCCATTGCTCTTTCCGATGACGAAAACGGCGTACAAGGCCATGGATGCGGTGCAGGAATTTGCCGCGCAACAGTTGGATCGGAAAATAAATCGTTTCCTTGTGTCAGGAGCATCGAAGAGGGGATGGACAACCTGGCTTACCGGAGCGCTTCAGGATCCGCGTGTGGAGGCAATAGCTCCCATGGTGATCGATATGCTGAATATGCCTGCCACCCTGGATTATCAGAAGCAGCTCTACGGAGAATACAGCGAGGAGATCCAGGATTACGTGAATCTGGAGATACCACAGGCAATCCATAGTGAATTTGGAAGCGCTGTCGTACAAATGATAGACCCTTATTCCTACCGGGAGAAACTGACGCTACCCAAAATGATCATTATGGGAACAAACGATCCCTATTGGACCGTCGATGCGGTGAAACATTACATCAATGATATTCCCGGGCATAATCTGTTGCATTATGTTCCCAATGCAGGTCATGGTTTGGGGGATAAAGTACAGGCTTTCGGAGCTCTCAGCTCATTTTTCGCGCATATGTTATATAAGGCGGATTATCCTGTCTGCGAATGGAATCTGGAGGAAAAGCGTAGAAATATCGACCTGCAAGTGAAAACCTCTCCGGACAATCTGGTGGGCGCTACGCTATGGAAATCCGTTTCCGACAGCCGGGATTTCCGTAAGGCCACATGGACTAAAAGTGATATACAGCTCAACGCCAGGGACAGATCTGCGGTCGACGTAAGGATTAATTATCCGAAAAAAGGATTTCAGGCTTTTTATGTCGATCTGGTTTATAAAGATCCTCATGGTGATGAGTACACAGTCAGTACCCGGACATATGTCTCGGATAATAAAAAAGTATTTGTACAATAGTAAACAATTTTTGCAACTAAAGCGAAGACCTTTAGATATTTTGCGGGGACTCATAGCTCGCAATGAACGTGAAAAGAGTAGCTGTTTGAGCGCAGCGAGTTCTACTCTTTTAGTGCATGCGAGCTATAATGGGTCGCAAAATAGCGTCAGTCGAACGTTTTAGTTGCGTACGTCCTATCGAATATAATCGCGGAAGTTTAATTAACTTAATAATCAAACGAGATGAGAGGAATTCTGATACTGAGTTTATTATTTTTTGTAGGAACCCTGTCCGCCCAGACGTTGGCCGAACGTTTGGGATACAAGAAAACAGACAAATTGCTGATCATCAATAATGATGATGCCGGTATGTGCCATGCTGCCAATACCGCTACCGTTGAAGGGATGGAGAATGGATTTATCAGTTCGGCTACCATCATGATGCCTTGCTCCTGGTCGAATGAGATCGTCAATTATGCGAAAGAGAATCCGGATAAAGGATTTGGCGTGCATCTCACATTGACATCGGAATGGAAAAATTATAGATGGGGTACGGTAGCGCCGCGCAATGAAGTCCCGGGGTTGTATGACGAACAGGGATATATGTGGGAAGGTGTGATGGAAGTGTATAAAGCATCCAATACCGAAGAAGCATTGATTGAAGGCAGGGCGCAGATCCGCAAGGCGCTGGATGCCGGAGTACCTGTGACCCATATTGATTCCCATATGGGAACCTATCAGTATTCACCGGACTATATGTTGATCTATTTGCAACTTGCCGAAGAGTTTGACCTGCCTGTGCGTATGCCGTCGCAATCCACACTGGACAATATGGGAGCGCCACCTTTCAGGGATATTTGTAAAGAGAAAGGAATTATTCATCCTGATTATTTTATTCACGAAGAGCTGCAAAACTACAAAACAGAAAATCTGGAGGAGTTCTGGACAGCGTATATTAAGAATATACAGCCCGGAGTGACGGAAATATATATCCATGCAGCGACAGAGGGAGACGAGATTCGGGCAATTACCGGTTCTGCTCCCAAACGCATAAAGGAATTGGAATTTTTTACCAGTGACAGGTTCAGGCAATTGATTGAAGAGGAAGGTATTATCGTTATCAGTTACCATCCTTTATTTGAATTACAGAGAAAAAGTTAAATATGCAACTAAAGAGGAGACCTATAGATGTTTTGTGGGGACCCATAGTTCGAGATGAGCGTTAAAAGAGTAGTTGTTTGAGCGAAGCGAGTTCTACTCTTTTAGCGAATTAGAACTATTATGGGTCACAAAACATCATCAGTCGGAAGATTTAGTTGCAGTCATACGATTTTTTGAAACTTGAATTAGTGAACCCACTTGAAAAAGGACACTTTTTCAATTTTACCCCCTTCAGAGATACTTGTGGGGCGTTAGTTTTTAGCAAAAACGACTTTTTAAAGTAGACTCAATTAGTTATACAAATGAAAATAATAAAGATCATAGGAATCTCACTGCTGGTTGTACTTATCCTGGTCTGTGTTTATGGCTACGGCAATATGCGCGACCGTCATCCGGGATATAGTGTCGACCTGAAAATAGAAAGCAGGGAGTCCCGGGTCATGCGTGCCGGCTTTGCCGCGGTTACGATCACGCCTGAATATATGGAACCGTGGAACGATATGGACAACAATGCACGTTATGAGCCGAAGAAAGGAGATACCTATGAAGACCTGAACGGAAACGGGAAATTCGATACCTACTGGATTGCCGGCTTTGGAAACAGAGTCGCCGCACAGGGTGTGCATGACGATCTGTGGGCGCGGACAATGGTGCTGGATGACGGCAATACCCGTCTTGCATTGGTGGCTGTCGATGTGATCGGTATGTTCCATCCGATGGTCGTGGATATCCGGAAAATGTTACCGGAAGAAGCGGGGATCACCTATCTGGTGATCACATCCACCCACACGCATGAAGGGCCTGACCTGTTGGGCCTCTGGGGCGAATCGCCTTTGAAAAGCGGGGTTAACGCGGAATGGAGGGAATACGTGAAGAAGCGTGTGGTGCAATCTGTCGTGGAAGCTGTCGAAGCATTGCGTCCTGCCCATTTCCGTTTCTCGCAAAACCTCACGGAGGGGATGGTAACTTTAAAGGACACACGTGAACCTTATGTCTTTGACGAAGGCCTCAGAATGATGCAGGTCACCGATGCCGAGACCTCACAAACGCTTGGGACACTGATCCAATGGGCCAATCATCCCGAAACATTGTGGAGTAAAAACCTGTATATCTCCTCCGATTTTCCCCACTACCTGAGGGAAGCGGTCGAGAAAGGAGTCTATCACGGAGACAGCCTCGTCAGAAAAGGAGTCGGCGGCGTTGCCCTCTATGTGAACGGGGCAGTAGGCGGATTAATGACTACCCATGCCACAATGGAGGTACATGATCCGTTCCGCGATACGGTATATGTAGAGCCGTCGTTCGATAAGATACGTGCCCAGGGAAATACCCTTGGATTGATCATACTCCGTACGATGGAGGAAAAGGCTGTTGAAGTGAGAGAAGCAGGCATCAATCTCCGTGCAAAGACATTCGAACTTCCTCTAAAGAATAAACTGTTCCGCCTTGCTGCCGCTATCGGGCTCATGGATGCAGATATGACCGGATGGATGAAAAAGCGTACCGAAGCTGCTGTATGGAGCATCGGGCCAGCCGGTTTTATCACTTTCCCGGGAGAACTCTATCCTGAGATATTGAATGGAGGGGTAGTGGCCTTACCCGGCCGGGATTTTCCGGTCGATCCCCGGGAAACACCACCTCTGCGCGATCTGATGCAGGGAGAGTTCCGTTTTGGCATCGGTCTTGCCAATGACGAGATCGGCTATATAATCCCCAAAAGCCAATGGGATGTGAAGAAGCCGTATGTATACCGGGACAAGCCTTATTACGGTGAACAGAATTCTCTTGGCCCGGAGACCGCACCGCTTTTGTATAACGAGTTGTACCAGCTGTTGGAGGAGTTACCCGCTACCCTCCCACTCTCTTCTAAAACGGAACAGCTCAGGGATGTAGTGTTGGAGCGGATCATATCTGAAGTACCGGCAGAGAAGTTGAATGAGTTAACCAATCAGCAACTGCTGGGGATGATAAGTGAAGAAGAAAAAGAGATCTTTGCCGAAGATCATTGGCGTTTTACGGTTGATGCTCCTGCCCTGGTATCCGTGATGCGTCATAAAGGGCAGGAAATCGTTCCTTTCTGGCTGGAGGAAAAGGGATTCCACAAGACCGATATGTCGGTATCCAACGAAAATTACGACTATGAAGTATGGCAAAAGGAGTTCCCTGTCGGTGAGATCAGTCTCGGGATCAACGGATTCGATCTGCACCGGGTGGTTTATTTTGTCACGATCGGTCCGGTTACCGGAGATAAGATGCCGAAGATATTGCATCATTCTCCTGACAGATGGAAAGTGATCCGGATGGAGAAAGGGGTTTATACCTACAACGACTGGGATGAGTTGGTGATCGAACAACTACCGGAAGAACTCGAAGGGCATGCGCTGTTCACCACTATTCGCGGCCGTGCACGTGAAGCCGCTATATTGAATTCTTTCCGGGAAACTGCTTATCCTGCCTCTCCCGATGCAGATCAGATTATACTGACCTGGTGTGATGATCCGGCTACCACACAGGCTATTCAATGGAGAACCGATACTTCTGTAACTAAAATGACACTCAGGTATTGGAGTGAGAATAACAATAAAGGCGAATTTTCAAAGGCGGTGGCTTCACAACAACTGCTTAGTGATAAATATATCCATAACAACCCCGATGTAAAGCACTGGGAAGTAAATATCACGGGACTTCAACCGGATACTGAATATAGTTATCTGATATATAACGCAGATAACCAGAAAGAAAGTCCGGTCTGTTCTTTTCGTACAGCTCCACAGGGAAAATCACCTTTTAGCTTTATCTATCTGGGCGATACCCATAACGATGATATTGTGGAGCCGGTACTGGAACAGGCTGTGAAAGAAGCGCCGGATGCTGCATTCCTGGTACATTCGGGAGACCATGTAAACACCGGGCTGTTCAGAGATCTTTGGGATAAATATTTACATTCAGGCAGAGATATCTTTCCCGGATTGGCATTTGTCCCCACTTTGGGTAATCACGACAGTCAGGACGGCTTGCCCCCTACCCTCTACACACAACTGTTTATGTTACCCCAGAACAGGATATGTGGTCTTTCCCCGGAACGAAACTATGCTTTTTCTTACGGAGATGCACGTTTTTTTATGATCGATGCTACGGGCGATATAGAAAAGATTGCCTGCTGGCTGGAAGAAGAACTCAGGCAAACCAAAGAAAAATGGAAAATAGCCGTCACCCATTTTCCCCCTTATGCGACGGATAACTCTTATCCCGAAATACGCAGATCATGGTGTTCGCTGTTTGATCAGTATCATGTCGATCTGGTGCTGTCCGGGCATGTACATCAATATTTCCGCTCCTATCCGATTAATAATGAGCAGGTAGTAACCGATTCAAGAAAGGGAACCATCTATGTCTCTTCGGTAACAGTCGAGCCCCGTAAACCTGAACCGGCATCTGAAAAGTACAATGAAGTTTATGTCAATAAGGGGGGATTGTTCCAGATTATCCGTATCGATAACAATACCCTCGATTTTATATCCAAAGGTATTGACGGTGTGATAACAGATCAGTTTCAGTTAAAGAAATAATCAAACATTAAAGAAATGCGCCATAAGAAATATTATTCAGCATTATTTACTATCTCTGCCAAAGTATTCTTTTGCTTTGTTGCACTTTCTTTTATTGCAGCTTCTCCTTATCCGGACAGAATTGTGCTGACGTGGGCCGGAGATCCCTCCGATTCGCAGGCTGTTACCTGGAGAACCGACCGGTCTGTGCAACGTGCGCTGGCACAGATTGCCGTTGCGGAAGAGAATGGACATGATATCAGACCTACAGAGGTAGAGGCGGCAACAACCCCGTTTAACAGTGAACTGGGAGGAGAAGTCTGGTACCATAGTGTGAACTTTAACGGGTTACTTTCCGGAACTACTTATGCATACCGGGTGGGAGACGGAGATATATGGACGGAATGGTTTCATTTCAGGACTGCTTCCCGCGAGGCAGTACCTTTTTCATTTATTTACTTCGGCGATGCCCAGGCAGATATTAAAACTTATTGGTCCCGCGTATTTCATCAGGCCTTTCGACATGCTCCCGATGCGGCATTCACGCTTCATGCCGGAGATCTGATTAACAGGGCTGAGAATGATGAACAATGGGGCGAATGGTTCAATGCTCCGGGGTGGGTAAATGCTTCTGTCCCGGTAATTGCCACTCCCGGAAATCATGAATATTCTCGTGATCGCTACGCCGAATCCGGTTCTCCAAGTTTAAGCAGCTTCTGGCAGCCTCAGTTTTCCTTTCCGCAAAATGGGCCGGAAGGAGTGAAAGAGAGTTGTTATTATATCGATTACCAGGGAGTACGGATCATTTCACTCAATTCCAATGAAAAAGAAGAAGAGCAGGAGCAATGGTTACGGGATTTGCTTTCCCATAATCCGCAGAAATGGACAATCATCACCTTTCACCACCCGATATTTTCTCCAAAAGCAGGTCGGGATAATGAAGAGTTACGCAATTTGTGGAAACCGGTGTTGGATGAATTTAAAGTCGATCTGGTATTGACAGGACACGACCATACCTATGCACGCACCCATTCCGAAGGGACGGCATATATTGTTTCTGTCAGCGGACCGAAGTTTTACCAACTCGACAAGCAGGAATGGATGCACCGGTCAGCCGAGAAAATACAGCTATACCAGATTATCCGGATAGATTCCGGCGAGTTGGCGTATGAAGCCTATACTGCTACAGGTAAGTTATACGACAAGTTTACACTCGAAAAGCAGGAGGGCGGGAAAAATCTTCTGATGGAGGAGATATCCGATGCAACTATGTCAAATGAACTATTTCGTTAAGTGAGAGCAGAGTAAATTTATTTACTTTGCCGAACGCAGAATTGAAAATCGAGAAGCGAAGGCGACTCAAATAGTCTAATGTAATTGAATAAATACAGGGAGGTACAATTGTATGAATAAATTCAGTCATATCATCATTATATTGGCAGGTGCTTTATTTTTGTGTTCCTGTACGCAAAAAAGCAGGATTGAAGAACTCATCCTGACAGATAACTGGTATATCCATTCTGCTGAGGGATTGAATCAGGATGGAGCGGCCTTATCTGTCTCTCCGGCGACGGATAACCGGATACAAACATCCTTACCCGCTACGGTATTAGGGGCATTATGCAATGCCGGTGTATACAAAGATCCCTTTTTCGGCATGAACCTGGAAGAAATACCGGGCGAACAGTTTAAAAATCCATGGTGGTACCAGACTTCTTTTGAGCTGACAGGATTTGATCCGGAGAAAGAACAGACGAAATTGTTGCTGGACGGTATCAATTACAGTGCCAATGTATGGCTGAACGGCCACCTGATCCTATCGGCGGACAGTGCCTTCGGAGCCTTCCGTCAGTTCGCCTGCGACATCACCTCTATCGCTTTAGAAGCGGGGAATAACCTGGCGATAGAGATATTGCCTCCTCAACCGGGTGATTTTTATATGGGATTTGTCGACTGGGCGCCTGTCCCACCCGACCATAACATGGGAATTTATCGTCCGGTAAGGATCAGGCGGAGTGGAAAGGCTTCGATCGATCGTCCTTTTGTCATAACAGATGTCAACACCGAAACATTGGATGAAGCGACATTATCTGTTTCTGCGGAACTGACCAATCACCATTCCGAAAGGAAGAAACTGACCCTGGAAGCCAGGGTGGAAAACAGTGTGGTCAGTGAAACTTTTACTGTGGATGCCGGTAAGACACTTCTCGCTGTACTTACCCCGGAAAAATTTAAAGAACTGACAATAAAAAATCCCTGTCTCTGGTGGCCTAACGGATTAGGAAATCCGGAAATGTACACCTTGCATCTATCGCTTAAAGAGGGAAACACGCTCTGTGATACGGCAACGGTTCGATTTGGCATTCGTGCAATTGACACTTACCTGAATGAACAAGGTGTGAGGGGATATAAAGTGAACGGAAGGGAAGTGCTCATAAAAAGCGCCGGTTGGGTGGACGACCTGTTTCTTCGCGATAATACCCGCAGTAACAGGGCACAAATACGCTATGTAAAGGAGATGAACCTTAATTCTCTCCGTTTTGAAGGTTTCTGGGGAACGAGCCGGGAGATATATGATCTCTGTGACGAAAACGGTATCCTGCTGATGGTCGGCTGGAGCTGCCAGTGGGAGTGGCCCGATTATCTCGGCCTGGAAATGGAGGTGCCGGAAGAAGACCAGAATATTCCGATCAACGAAGGAGTAGATAAATATGGCGTGAAGATCACGCCTGAGCAGGAACAATTGCTATCGGACATGTTCAGGGATCAGGTATTATGGCTGCGGAACCATCCCTCTGTTTTTGTGTGGGCCGTGGGGAGTGACGCCATGCCCAAACCCTCATTGGAAAAGAAATACGCTGAAACAATGGAAAGATATGACAAGAGTCGTTCTTTACTGGTTTCAGCCGGCGATTTTACCAGTGAGCTCTCCGGAGTAACGGGGATGAAGATGAACGGGCCTTATGAATATGTTCCTCCTGTGTACTGGTTTGAAGATAAAAAGCTGGGAGGCGCTTTCGGTTTCAATACAGAAACAGGTCCGGGGCCGCAAATACCTCCGATTAGCAGCATCAGGAAAATGATCCCGGAAGAGGATCTTTGGCCGCCGCTGAATGCGATGTGGGATTATCATTCGGGACGGAAAGATTTCAGCAGTGTGAAAGTCTATCTGAACGCGTTAAATAGAAGATACGGAACACCGGAGAATCTGGAAGAGCTGTCCATGAAGGCACAATGGGCTAACTATGAAGCCATCCGGCCGATGTTCGAAGCATTCGTCGTGAATCGTCCGGTAGCGACAGGAGTGGTGCAATGGCAGTTGAATTCAGCCTGGCCGGAATTCTACTGGCAACTGTATGATTGGTATTTAATGCCTACCGGAGCTTATTTCGGTGCGAAAAAGGCGTGTCAACCCGTTAATGTCATTTACAACTATCATGACAGAAAAATATATGTCGCCAACGATATACTGGAGGATATAACCGATCATACGGTCAGGGCCACCTTGTATGACAGTCAGTCTAAAGTACTATTCGAACAGGGGAAAAAGTTGTCCGTGCAAGAGAACTCATCCGTTGTTTTTACGGAGTTACCGGAGCTGCCCGATAAAAAAGGGACTTATTTCCTGAATTTGACCTTGCACGACAGTCGGCATAAGCTGGTCGCTGATAATTTTTATTGGTTGTCGGGCCAGGAAGATGAGATGGACTGGGATCAATACTATTGGTTTTACACTCCCCAGAAGAGATATGCCGATTTCCACGAATTGAATGATCTGCCTCAACCGCAGGTGAATGTTACAAAGAAAGTGTACAAAGAGGACGACGAATGGGTGGTGGAGGTGAATCTGAGCAATACGAGTAAAAATATTGCATTCAGCATAGAGTTACTATTAGTGGACAATCAGATAGAAAATCCGATACTTCCGGTATATTGGAGCGATAATTATGTATCTTTGGTGAATGATGACACAAAAACGATTACGGCTCGCTGTAGTCTGGCTGACGCAACATCCGAACCTTCGGTAATTATACAGGGAATAAATGTAGAACGGATAAAAAAATAACAGATTGGTCGCCATGTATACACCTGAGATCATGAATAAATGGAATGCAGCGCTGAAAATCTGTCTTGTTTTACTGTGCATGTCCTCAACTGTTTATGCCGGTGAGATCGATCTTTCCGGCGGCAGATTGCTTGTATCGCCTTCTCTCAAATCTCCTGTGAAGGAGACGGTCATTCAGGTCTTGCAGGAAGAAATCCACAGGCGTACGGGCATTCATTTAGGTATTACCGACGCCTGGGGTGGTTCGCCGGTCATCGCCTTGACACTCTCTTCGGATGAGATGTTGAACGGCAAGGCGCTTCCTGAAACGCTTCCTGAAAAAACAAAACTCTCCCTGCAAGCTGAATCATTCAGCGTGGTTGTGCAAGAGGGCGCTTCCCAACCGGTTATCTGGCTTATCGGAGCCGATGAGCGCGGGCTGTTGTTCGCTGCGGGACACCTGTTGCGTACATCATTACTTGCCGACAAGCAGATACTGTTCGATTCCTCAAACGCTATACAAACCGCACCGGATTATCCCATCAGAGGGCATCAGTTAGGTTATCGCAATACTGCGAATTCTTATGATGCCTGGTCGAAGGAACAGTATGAGCAATATATCCGGGAGTTGGCCATTTTCGGTACGAACTGTATTGAAACCATTCCTTTTGATAATACTCCCAGTCCCCACATGAAAGTGTCAAAGGAAGAGATGAACCGGCATATAAGTGCAGTTTGTAAAAATTATGGACTGGATTACTGGGTATGGACGCCTGCCAATGTGGATCTGTCGGATGAAAGCCTGTTCCGGGCGGAAGTAAAGAAACACAGCGATTATTACAGGGAGTGTCCGCATCTGAGCCATGTCTTTGTGCCGGGTGGTGATCCGGGGGACAATCATCCGCGGTATGTGATGCCTTTCCTTAAAGCCATTGCCGGGGAACTGGAAAAATATCATCCTCAGGCCGGTGTCTGGATCTCATTGCAGGGTTTCAGCGATGAACAGATCGATTACTTCTACCATTTCCTGGAGACCGAGAGTCCGGACTGGTTGCGGGGAGTGGTAAGCGGGCCGGGTAGCCCTCCGTTGTCCGACACACGCTATCGGTTGCCCGGGAAGTATATGCACCGCCATTATGCCGATATCACCCATATTGTCCGCTGCCTCTACCCCACCCTTCGCTGGGATCAGGCGTTCGCCCTTACATTGGGACGTGAGCCGGCCAACCCGCAGCCGTTCTATTACGCGGAATTACACGACCGGTATGCCCCGTTTACCGATGGCTTCCTTACCTATTCCGACGGGGCACATGATGATTTAAACAAATTTATCTGGAGCCGGAAAGGATGGAATAAGGAGGAAGATGCCGTTGAAATTACGGAGCAGTATGTACGATTCTTCTTTGGCACCAAACCCGATGATCGGGTAACGGATGCCATACTGGGATTGGAACGCAATTGGGATGGCCCGATAGAAGCAAACGGGGGGATTGAGATGACTTTCCTGCGCTGGCAGCAATTGGAAGAGGCCTACCCCCGCTTACAAAACGACTGGCGCTGGCAGATGCTGTTGCTCCGCACTTATTATGATACTTATACCAAGAGGCGGAAGTTATACGAACAGGGGCTGGAACGGGAAGCCAGTAAATTGCTGGAGCAGTCTCCGGCAATAGGTTCTGAAAAAGCGATGGAATTGGCTTTGGAGAAAGTGAATGAAGCCGACCGGGTAAATACAGCTCCTTTATTGAGAAAGAAAATTGAAGAGTATTGCGAGGCGTTGTATCACTCCGTAGGTTTGCAGACCAGTGTTGAGAAATATCAGGCCAGCGGGCCGGAGCGGGGCTCTGTACTCGATTTTGTGGATTACCCGCTGAACAATCGCTGGTGGCTGGCCGATCAGTTTGAAAAGATTGGCCGGATGGGAACCGAAGCGGAGAAACTATCGGCTTTAGAGGTGATCAGCACATGGGAAAATCCCGGAAAGGGGAGTTATTACGACAACATATCGAATATCAGCCAAAGTCCGCGGGTAAAGACAACGGTGTATGATGCTACCGATGTGGCCTGGTGGGACGGCGGAAAAAGCCGTAAAAGGTTATCTACCCAATTATTCCAGAATGCCCCGCAACTTGTATATGAGGATCTTGACCCGAAAGCACGTTACCTGATTCGTATCGCCGGATATGGCGATGCATTGCTCAGGGTGGATGGGGAACGTATATCCCCCACCCTGTACAATAAGGAGTTAGAGGAATTCAAAGAGTTCCCCATAGATAGAAGATTCTTTCAGGACGGTAAACTGGAAGTTTCATTTGATGAACCGGAAGAGTCTCACCTGAACTGGCGTCAATATTCTAAAGTTTGTGATATATGGCTTATAAAAATAAATTGAATAAATTGTTCGACATCAGTAGACTATAATCGATTAACAACATAATTATATTTGTCATGGAAAATAGAAGGGAGTTTATTAAGAAAGTATCGGCCAGTGTAGCTGCCATGGCCATTGGCGGTACGGGTTTTGATCTGAGCGCTAAGAGTTATGCCCATATCCCCGGCGCGAATGATAAGATTCGTGTAGGAATTGTCGGTTTCTCCGACAGGTTCAGGAGTTCGCTATTACCCAGCTTTATGAATCATGCAAGGGAGCTGAATTTCGAGCTGGTAGCACTGTCGGATATATGGAACCGCCGCCGTGAGGAGGGAAGAGCCTATATCAGGGAAAAAACCGGATGGGATGTCGCCCTGTGCCGCAATAACGAAGAACTGTATGACCGGAACGACATTGATGCGGTCATTATCAGCACGGCAGATTTCCAGCACGCTCTGCATCTGGTGGAGGCAGCAAAAGCGCGCAAGGATGCCTATTGCGAAAAACCGTTTGCGGAAACCATGGATGATGCCAATGCCGCATTAAAAGCCTGTAAGGAAAGCGGTATCGTGGTGCAGATAGGATCACAACGCCGCAGTGGAGCGAATTACCATGCTGCCCATGATTATATCCAGTCCGGAAAATTCGGCGATATCGTGATTGCCGAGATGTGCTGGAACGTGAACCAGCCGGGTCGTTGGCGCAGGCCGGACTTATGTGCTTCCATCAGGGAAAACGACGTGGACTGGAACCGCTATCTGATGAACCGTCCCAAAGTGGCATGGGATCCACGCAAATATCTTGAATACCGCCTGTTCTGGCCCTATTCGTCGGGCATACCGGGACAATGGATGTGTCACCAGATCGATACGGTGCATTGGTTCACAGGTTTCCCCTATCCCCGCAGCGTGGTATCCAACGGAGGGATTTACCAGTGGAAAGACGGCCGCACCAATGCCGACACGCTGACTTCGGTATTCGATTACGGACCGCTGGATAATCAGGACAAAGGATTTCAGGTGGTCTATTCGTCCCGTTTCAGCAATTCGGCCGGGGGGACAAAGGAACTCTACTATTCGAACGGCGGGATGTTGAACCTGGATACCAACGAAATTACTCCCGAGGGCGGATTGAGTGAACGCGAGGCATCTGCTATGGGATTAAAGGCCAACCGGCTCGATAAGTTCACATTGCCGAATGTTACAGTGGAAGCGGACGCCAACACAGGAGGCGACCCACTCACTTCAGCCCATATGCGTAACTGGATGGAGTGTGTAAGGGCAAAAAATGTGGCAACCAATTGCCCGGTGGAAGCAGGACATAGCCATACTATTGCCTGCGCGATGGCGAATGCCGCTTACCGGACAGGTATGCGTGCAGTATATGATCCGGCAACGCAACAGATCATGGCCGGAGGGAAAGTATTCAAATACGAGTAAAAACAGAATAAAGATTCAAGAATCAAGAGCCAAGACATCTCGTAAACTAAAAACTAAAAGTGAAAAATGAAAAGTGAATTTTCTTAGGAACGAGGGTAGAGTCAGGTTCACTTGAGCTATGCCGAGTGACGACAGAAAATCAACATCGTTAGAAGTGAAAAACTTGGGATGTTTTAATTGAAAGAGATTGGCATATTGGCCCATTAGTCTTGATTCTCAAAGTTTTGGTTCTACCCTGTTCCATACACTATAATGTAAAAAATAAAATGAATCGTATGAATTCTTTGTGTTACAATATACTTCTGATATGTCTTATTCTCGGAATGACTTCTTTTTCCGGGTCTTATCAACCGGATTATGCCGTTTGTACAAGCGTCTCCAATTACCCGTTGCTCAAAGCGACAGGATATGAATATGTAGAGTCGAACGTAGCATACCTGATGCCTGATAAGAGTGACGCTGAGTTTCAGGAACATCTGGATGAAATAAAGGAATTAAAAGCCAATATTATATCCTGTACCAGTTTCATTCCCGGCAGCTTACCGCTCATCGGACCGGAAGCCAAACAGGACGAAGCATTGGTCTGGGCTGACGCTGCTTTACGTAGAGCTGGTATGGCAAAAATTCCCTACATCGTTTTCGGAAGCGGTAAAGCCCGTAATGTACCTGAAAATTTCAGTAAAGAACTGGCCACGGAACAATTCATCTCTTTTTGTAAACAGATCGCTCCATTGGCCCAAAAGTACAAAGTAACGGTGGTTATTGAACCTTTGAATAAGGCGGAAACCAATCTGATCAATTCCCTTGGTGAAGGGGCCCGGATTATAGAGGCGGTCGATCATCCCAATGTGCAATTATTATGTGATATATATCATATGACCAGGGAAGATGAACCTCCTTCGGAAATAGTAAAATACGGTAAATATATCCGTCATTGCCATATTGCCGAGAGAGAGGAACGTACCTCTCCCGGAACTAAGGGTGATGATTTCAGACCCTATTTCAAGGCGTTGAAACAAATCGGGTATAAAGGATGTGTGTCAATCGAATGTAGATGGAAAGATTTTGATAAAGAAATTCAGCCGGCTTTGTCCTATATGCGCCAGCAGTTTCAATCTTTATAAATCAGGTAAATTGATTTGAATAACAATTAATTATATATTATTATTTGTCCATATACTTAAGATCCTTTGGTAAAAAAATCAATATGTAAAACTAGCGTGATAATCATTCTCACGAAATATAATTAAATCATGAAAAGAATTCATTTATCGCTTCTTATTGTATTATCGGTCTTTTGTGTTCAATGCTCGGTTTCCGGCAACAAAACCGGCCAAGAGACAACTCCACAGGTAAAAAACGTGATCGTAATGATCGGAGACGGAATGGGCGTCAGCCAGGTATATGCAGGCCTGACGGCAAATAAGGGAGCACTCTATCTGGAACAGTGTCAATTTGTAGGTTTTTCCAAGACCTACTCCGCAAACAGCTATATAACGGACTCCGCAGCAGGGGGTACAGCCATCGCATGCGGAACCAAAACGAATAATGGTGCCATTGGCGTTGATGCGGACGGGAATCCGGTAAAATCGATCCTTGAATATGCCGCAGAAAACGGTCTCTCCACCGGGGTTGTGGCAAGCTGTGCCGTTACTCATGCTACGCCGGCGTCATTTGTCGCGCACCAGCCCAGCCGTAAAATGGAAGAAGAGATTGCAGTAGATTTCCTGAACTCCGACATTACGGTTTTTATCGGAGGCGGAAAAAAGTACTTTGAAGCTCGTTCCGATAATGAAAACCTGTTGGATAAACTGAAAGCGAAAGGATTTCAGGTCGCGCTCACTATGGACGACGTCAAAAAAGCTACCACAGGCAGACTGGCAGGACTTGTGGCGGACGAACATCCGGCAACCTATCCTGAAAGAGGAGAATTCCTTCCCGAGAGTGTACAGGCGGCTATCAATCTGCTGAAGACCAATGATAAAGGTTTTTGCCTGATGGTAGAAGGTTCGCAAATCGATTGGGCTTGCCACGCGAATGAAAAAGATGCCACCGTGAATGAAATGCTGGACTTTGACCGGGCTATTAAAATGGCTTTTGATTACGCAGATCAGGATCCGAATACATTGGTTATTATTACAGCAGACCATGAGACGGGTGGTATGGCGCTTACCGGCGGTGATCTGTCAACCGGGGAAGTGGAAGCGACCTATGCTTCAACCGGACATACCTCCGTGATGGTGCCCGTATTTGCTTATGGTGCAGGAGCTGTTGAATTTGCCGGTATATACCAGAATACGGATATTCTTACTAAAATTTTGAAGTTATATGGTTTTGGAACAGACAAATAAACCGTTTTCATTCGGGAATATGATAACCCGGGATGTCCCTTATTGTGGCAAACAAATAAAATTATCGTATGGCAAATAATAGAATTACAGTATTGTTATGCCTGCTGTCAATATTGGCAGGGCGGTCAGTGGGAAGTGAATCTTTTTCCGGACAAACGGAAAGAGAAAGACTACGCGCCATCAAACCCGTTATTGTTCATGCGGAAATAATCAAAGAACCGGCTTCCGTGCCATCAGCACATGCCTCGACCATTGTGGAGACGGATGACGGCTTATTGGCGGCATGGTTTGGCGGAACCTACGAAAGGCATCCTGACGTGAGTATTTATACCTCCGGATTCAGGAACGGACAATGGAGCGATCCGGTAATGGTCGCCGATGGCGTCCAGGACGAATCACAGAGATTTCCCTGCTGGAATCCGGTGTTGTTCAAACGTGAAAACGGGGATCTGATCCTTTACTACAAAGTGGGGCCGAGTCCGAGTACCTGGTGGGGAGAATATAAGATATCGACCGACGAGGGGGAGACATGGTCTGCCATGGAAACGATCCCGCGCGGATGCCTTGGGCCGGTCAAAAACAAACCGGTGATCCTCCCCGGCGGTAAAATACTCTACCCTACAAGCATAGAGATTGTAGGAAAATGGAATGTCTATATGGAAATGTCGGACCAGGATCTGACGGACTGGGAAAAAATAGAGATCGACAATAACGGTTTTGACGCTATTCAGCCTTCCGTATTGTTCCATAAGGACGGAGCCCTGCAAATTCTCTGCCGTTCGAAAAATGAAAGTGTGGTGGAATCCTGGTCGTATGATAACGGTAAAACCTGGTCGCCATTGACGGCCACCGAGCTCCCCAACAACAATTCCGGTACGGATGCCGTGACCTTATCCAATGGCCTTCAGTTGATCATTTATAATCCGGTCACTTCCGGAAGGAATAAGCTTGCGATAGCCGGATCGTATGACGGTAAAATATGGGAGAAACTGATCGATATAGAAGATCAGCCTGCCGGCGAATTCAGTTATCCTGCCATTATACAGGATAAAGAAGGAAATATCCATGTCACCTATACCTATAACCGCGAAAGGATCAAATACGTGCAGTTGAAGTTATAAATTGAAACGGGTAGGGGGAAAATTCCTGCACAAGGCCATAGTTAAAAGCGGATCCCGTTTAGCGAAAAAGATAAGTTAATCGTATGAAGGACAACGTGTCAAATTTAACTTCAAAAAAATCCTATCCGTGGTTGGTGGTGGGTATGCTATGGTTTGTAGCGCTGCTCAACTACCTCGACCGGCAGATGCTCGCCACCATGAAACCTTTCATGGAGGTCGATATTGCGGAATTGGTTACGGCCACCAACTTCGGCCGACTAATGGCGGTTTTCCTGTGGATATACGCCTTTATGAGTCCGTTGTCGGGTATTATCGCCGACCGGCTGAACCGCAAATGGCTGATCGTGATCAGCCTGTTTGTTTGGTCGGGGGTAACGCTTGCCATGGGGTATGCACGGAATATAGATCAGTTGTATGTCCTGAGAGCCTCCATGGGAGTCAGTGAAGCCTTTTATGTACCAGCTGCTTTGTCTCTTATCGCGGACTATCATCAGGGGAAAACGCGATCGTTAGCCATTGGGTTTCACACTTCGGGTATCTATCTGGGACAGGCATTGGGCGGATTTGGGGCGACCCTGGCTGCCGGCATTTCCTGGCAGTTTACTTTTCATTCTTTTGGCCTTGTCGGAATGGTGTATAGTTTGATATTGATTGCCTTTCTCCGTGAAAAGAAGACATATGCGATCGATACTGTGAAAAGATCCGTCACACAGGAATTGAGTGCGATGGGAAAAGGGCTGACCCTGCTTTTCTCCAATATTGCTTTCTGGGTAATCCTCTTTTACTTTTCCGCTCCGAGTTTACCCGGATGGGCTACGAAAAACTGGTTACCAACCCTGTTTTCGGAATCGCTCAATATGGGAATGGAACAGGCGGGGCCGCTATCGACCATGACATTGGCGCTGGCATCGTTAGTGGGGGTGCTCGTCGGAGGATATATCTCCGATCGTTGGGTGACGAAGCGTCTGAAAGGAAGGATTTATACCGGCGTCATCGGCTTGGGGCTGACCATTCCCGCATTGGTGCTGATCGGTTACGGCAGCGGATTGGTCATGATCGTTACAGGTGCACTTTTGTTCGGGTTGGGTTTCGGGATCTTCGATGTGAATAATATGCCTATTTTATGCCAGTTTGTACCGTCCCGGTATCGTGCGACCGGTTATGGGTTCATGAACCTGGCGGGCATATCGGCAGGTGCCGTAATCACCAACGAATTGGGTAAGGCGCTGGATGCCGGCCACATGAATACGGTTTTCGTGGTGATGATCGGGGCGGTTGCGTTGGCGATCATCCTGCAGTTGACCGTGCTAAAGCCCAGAACCCTCGATATGACCGATGAACTGTTGATCCCCCAAAAATAGCTTTTAGGAAAATGCAGCTAATTATCTTCTTACCTGATCCGGGGAGTACTAACAAAACAGGTGATTTTTCACTTTTCTCTGTCGATATTTAAAATTTTCAGGAAAAATACACTATCCGGCAACTCAAATGCATCTTTTATGCACTTTGTGATGGCAGCCACTACATCATCGTATTCCCCAAAAACCTGTGTGGACATGCTGTTTGGGTTTACAGTGAGTGCTTCATATTCTTCCAAAGCCTCGATAAATTTATTGATCGGAGTTTTGTAATCTTCATTAATAGGATAATAACTGATTTCTACAGATGTCTTCATAATTTTGTGATTGTTTAAAATGTATATGTGGGCAGGATTTATTCCGTGGACAGGGTGGTCGGATTTTAAAGATTTTCCGATCTCTGACCGGGGGCCCTTCTCCGTGCTCTATATTACATAACCGATTAGATGCTAATTTGTTCAATTCATTCGCTTCAATTCATTCACCACGTTTTAATGCCCGCCTCCCCACTCTATTCCGCCACTTTCCGCTCACTTACAGGTGTTTTCCGGCCGGCAGCAGGTATAGGCTATCGGGAGGGTTCCATCATATTGAGGAGGCTTTTTAATTCCACCATAGCGACGCGTGTGGTGATGTCCGACATGGCATACGGGATGACCAGGTGGCCGTTGAAGAGCATCGCCCCGCATGTGTAAAGCACATTGGGCACATATCCCTCGCGCTCTTCCTCATTGGGTGATAGTAGTGGCTCTTGCAGTCGTGAGGCGATCTTGGTGGGATCGTTAAGGTCGAGCAGGACGGCGCTGATACAATATTGACGCATGGGCCCCACGCCATGCGTCAGGACCAGCCAGCCCTCCTCCAGTTCGATAGGAGAGCCGCAGTTCCCGATTTGCATGAATTCCCACGGATAGAGCGGTTCCTGAATGATTTGCGAGGTATGCCAGAAGTGCAGGTTGTCGGAGAACATTATATGGTTGTTCTCGCCGTCCTGTCGCGACAGCATGGCGTACAAACCGTTTATCTTACGGGGAAACAACGCCAGGCCTTTATTTTGTATGGCATTCCCGTTCAGGGTGGATATGTTGAAGGTAACGAAATCTTTCGTTTTGATCAGTTGCGGCAGGATGTGTTGACCGTTATAGGCAGTGTAAGTAGCGTAATAGACGGTCTTACCGTCGTCCTTGGTAAACTGGACGAAACGGGCATCCTCGATGCCTTTGCTTTCATTCTCGGAGACCGGATATATCACCCGTTCCGACAATTGGGTTTTATCGTTGAACTTTATCTTATAATTTGAATTGGCCACCCAGTTAATGGCATTGATGGCGCTGTCGTCGCTTTGGTCGGGATCTTTCTTATATACTTCATGAATACTGAATTTGAGATCCTGATAAGTAAAAAACGGTTGCAACCGGCTCAGGATCCGTTCGGAGGTATCGTTCCAGGCACCCATTTCCTGAAGGGTCAGACAGAAAAGATGATTATCGTAAAACGGATCATGAAGCATGGCAGGTGTTTCCACGAATTCCGACACGCTATCGAAGGTGAGCGAAAAGTCGCTACCGATGATGCCGCTTCGGAACACGATCGATGAGATATGCCCTTCCCCCGTCGCGCGCAGGCTCATGGCAAACCGGGCAGCGCCTTCGGGGACATTGCTTTGATCGGGATGAAGGATGATGGAGGGATTGAAAAGGGCGGCCGACTCGATGGAATATTCCTTGGTAAAATAAGACCCGATGAGCATTTTTTTAGTAATATTGATGTCGATCGGATGAGGAATATATTCGGCTACCTTGTCGAAATTTATCAATAATAACTCATCCAGGTACCGGTGCCGGTCGGAGAAGTTATAGCGGATTTGCCGCAACATCTTTTTGGCAGTGGCGTCGGGCAGGTTCAATACCCGGGAAATAATATTGTTCACGCGGGAAAGATCTCCCGGAATGTAAGGTTGTGTGATCACCCGGGAAGGGTCCCTTTCTATCCTCGCTTTTTTTCTTCTTACGATATGTTGCATAACGGTTATTCTTTTTATAAACCGGATGTTCCGGCTTGCCTGTGTGATTGTAATACGTTTTCCTATACATCGATATAGTCCTTTATCATTTCAGTGGCTGAAACGGTTTTCGGCCCAAAAGCGGCAGTGGGGGCGGTCAATGGCCGTTTTGATTACGTTGCCAGTCTTTGCTGTAATATACTTCGTGCGCTTCCAGAACGACAAGGTAAGAGATCAGATAGGCTAGCGTACTCTCAGCCCCTTGATTGCGGCTGATGCCATCTCTTTCCAGACCGTCGAAGCAACCTTCAGTTTCATAATTATAGAGGCTGAGACGGAGGTCATTTTCACCCAGGAACCACATAAAGGAAGCAAAAAGCTTTTTAAGGTAATCGCTGTTGCCGGTCATTTTGTATGCCTGATAAAACATTAATACCATGCACATGGCATCGACAGGCTGTTGGGCAAAATTAGAGCGGGCGCCCTCCCGGCGATACCATTTTTCATTCCCGATAATCGACAAATATCCCTCCTTGAGAGTAATATCCGAGAGGAATTGCATCGATTCGAAGGCGATCCTCCGGACTTCCTCATCCTTCAGGATATCTGCGGCATGCAGCATGGCGAGCGGCAGCATCCCGTTGTCGTAGGCAAATAGTATTTCATACCACTTCCAGCTGTCGTTGGTATTTTGGCGGTATTCCTCCGCCAAAAAAGTGACGAGTTTTCGCAATCGTTCGATCATGACATCATCCCCCATGTTCTTTCTCAAATAATAAGAAATACCGATGATGACATTTGCGATGCTGCGTACCGAACGAAGAGTGTCGAATACGGGAAGAGCTTTGTCGAGAATGAATTTTCCGATTTGATAGTAAGAATCATCCGGGGCATTGTCCATCATGTATCCTATAGCCCATATAGCGCGTCCGAAAGCGTCTTCAGAGCCTTTTTCCTCGACAAAACTCCGGTCAAAGTGTAAGAAATTACGAAATGTGCCGTCCTCGTTTTGCATATAGTGGATGTAACTCAGATAAACCGGGCATAATTCCAGCGCTTTGCGGTTTTTGGTTTCCTTATAAGCCATCAGGGCCATTATGAGCGCCCGGGCGTTATCGTCAAGACAATAGCCTTCCTTTAAGTTGGGAATACCGAATTTGGTGTGCTGGATGATCCCCGTATCGTCGGTAAGACGCTTTACATGTGCCAGTGAAAAGGGCGGCAGTATTTTTATGTCGAAGGGGATGGATTCTTTTTTGGGGATTTTTATCTGCTCGGCCGTTACTTTTTTGACGAGGCGGTTATATTTAGTGCCGATTTTGGGCCAACTGATCTGACGGCCGTATGCATAGGCGTTCCTGCTAAGGCGGAGCCGCTTTTTGGGATGGCTCAGCAAATCGATCAGGATATCGGCCAACTGCCCCTGGTTACTGAAATCGAAGAGTACGCCCTTATCGTCAGCCAGCAATTCCACTGCATGCCAATAAGGAGTGGAAACGACCGGGCATCCTACGCCCACGGCATACGAGAGCGTACCGCTGGTAATCTGCGCTTCGTTGAGATAAGGCGTAATGTAAATGTCGGCCGCATAGAGATATTTGAACAATTCCCGTTCGTCGGCAAATTTATCAATAAACACCACATTATTTTCCAGGTGTAATTCGTCCACCAGCTGGATAAGGTAATTACGGTATTCCTCACCCATGTACCGGAGCACATGAGGGTGCGTCTTGCCCAGCACGATATACAATACTTCGGGATATTTTTTAACGACTTCGGGCAAAGCCTTTATCACCGTCTCGATGCCTTTGTTCCGGCTGACAAACCCGAAGGTCAGGAGCACTTTATGCTTTTCGAGTTTATACTCCTTCTTGGCTTCCTGCCGGGAAAATTTGAGGTCGGGTACGCCGTGTTCGATATAGGCTATTTTTTCCTTGGGCACATCATAAATATTTTGAAGGAAATCTACGGCCCGACGGCTCATGACCACTACGCGGTTAGCCATTCCGCAAATACGTTGCAGTATCTCCTTTTGGTCATAGGAGGGAGTTTTCAATACGGTATGCAGCGTTACGACAAGAGGCATTTTAATGCGATGAAGAAGCGAGAGGATATATACGCCGTTACGGCCACCGAAAATTCCGAATTCATGTTCAAGAATACAACAGTCAGCGCCGCTGAGGTTGATATATTCCGCCGCCTCCAGGTAATCGCGTTGATAATCCTGGCGGATAGTAAACTTGACTTCTTCGGGATATTCGTATTCCTGGTCAAAATCGTTCATTGCGACAACAAAACTCTCGTGCTTGCCTCTTGTGAAGTTTTTTTTGTCGGACATAGCCTGCCGCAGGTTGTGGGTAAAGGTTCCGATACCACACCTGCGCGGCGGGTATGTCCCGATATATACAGTTTTCATTGCCTTTAAATATTTAATTTGTAATTAGACATACTAAGAACAGTTATATGCGGGTCTTTGTTTGGAACGGTCATCCGATGAATATCAATCGAATGGCCGCCCAGGGATTTTTTTCATGGACACCGTTCTTACATGCAAGCCTCAAAACCTGCCCTTATTTCCCGGCCGTTTACGAAAAGGGTTTTAATTAAATGAAATTGTCTATAAAACAGGTATTAGTTTATGTGTCCCAGGAAATGAGCTGTAACCGCATGCAATGATCTATACAATCGGGGATCTCTTCTTTCCGGTGGGTTACGTAGATGAGCGACCTGCCGGCCTGGCGTGCGAAGGACTCGACAATGGAGGTACACCGTTCTTTGTTGTAGTCGTCCAATCCGTGGAAAGGTTCGTCAAGGATCAGTAGTTCCGGATTTTTGATAATGGCCCTCGCAAAGAAGAGTAGCCGTTGTTCACCTGAAGAGATTTTCAGGAACGGCCTGTTTTTCAAGTGCGGGATATGGAGTATTTCCATTAATTTCTCCGCCAGAAGAGTTTGTTGCGCATTGCATTTCCGGAACAACCCGATGCTGTCGAAAAATCCGGAAGCGACAACCGCTGTACAATCTACATTTGCCCTGTAATAGAGATGCAATTCCGAAGAGCTGAACCCGATACGCCTTTTGATATCCCAGATGCTTTCTCCCGTCCCCCTTTTGCGCCCGAAAAGGCGTATATTTTTCGCGTATGCCTGCGGGTTGTCGGCAAAGATATAACTGAGCAGGGTTGATTTACCGGAACCGTTGGGCCCCAGCAGCGCCCATTTTTCATCCTTTTGGATAGTCCAGTTTATATCTTTCTGGATGATCCGTTCCCCGTAGGCAATATCCACATGGATCATCGATACAAGTTCGTTGCTTCCCGAGGTGCGGTCTTCAAGTGTGAAATCGTCCCAGTTGATTCCGGGAAAAGGGGCGTCCCCCGGCAGGCTTTCGGGGGTGAAGCCGGCCTTCTCCCCGCGGTAATGGATTGCGCAGTTCTTCATTTCCAGGATATGCGTCGCGCAGGCAGGCAGATCTTCCAGTGAGGGAGCAAGGAACAACAGGCGGATATTGCGGCGGGCAAGAAGAAAAACAAACATATTGTTGAGTAACTCCCGCGATTCCTCGTCGAGGCCGATAAAGGGATTGTCGAAGATCAACATCTTTGGGTTATCGATCAACACTTTGGCAATAAGGAATTTACGCAGTTCTCCACTCGATAAGTGGATGAACTTCCGGTCCATTAAATCGAAAAGGTGGAAAGTACGGAAGATGAGCCGGTTCTCTTGGGAGATATTGTCCAACGGCAGTAATTCACTTACCAGCGGTACCTCCTCATTCTCGGAGTTGTTGAATCGTTGCTGGTAAAACAGTTTACGGTAATCCAGCAGCGAATAGGCCGCATTAAACTCTATTTTCCTGATCCGTTGCGCCGGAAACAGGGAACCGCTCTTTTCTTCCGGATCGTCCAAAAAATGATACCGGATATTGCCCGATTGAACGGCTATTTTTCCGCATATCAGTTCAGATAGCAGCGATTTTCCGCTTCCGTTCGGTCCTACAACTCCCCATACCTCGTCCGTATTGATCTGCCAGTCGATCGGGCGGGTAAAAGGTGAATCGGGCAGCCGGGGAACAACGTTATGCAATGAAATAATCACCCTGCCACGTTTGTTTGTATTCCCAACTCTCCTACCCTGGCGGCAATTTTCTGCAGATCGCCGACAGACACTTTTTCCAGCTCTTTGGCGGGCGTTTCCCGGTCGATGGTATAGATCATCACCTCGCGGGGATTAAGCGTTCTGACAAGCTCTAGCCAGGCTGAAATCTCTTTTTCGGTGGTGTTGTCCACTTCCTTTCCCTCGAACCGGCCTCTGACGAACATGGTCTGCAGGATAAAATCGCCTTGAAAGCGTTTATAAAGCGCTACCTGTTTTGCTACCGAATAACCGGGGGCGTTGGGACGGTCGATCAGGCGGACCGTCTCGTCGAGCGCCGAGTCGAGTTTCAGTATGGGGTTCTCTACTTTTCTGAGCGCTTCGAACACCTCCGGTTTGTTGAGATGCATGCCGTTACTGAGCACGCTTATTTTGGTATCAGGGAAATAATGGTTCCGTAATGCAATAGTATCGTCGATAATTCCTTTAAACTCCGGGTGCATTGTCGGTTCCCCGTTACCGGCGAAAGTGATCACATCGGGTGTGACTCCTTCCTGCCGGAGTGATAGCAGCTTATCTTCCAGGGCAGCCCGTACATTTTCCCGGTCGGGTAACTTGGTTTTCGTACGAAAATCTTTGTTGAAGCCGCATTCGCAATAGATGCAGTCGAACGAACAGAGTTTGCCGTCATATGACAGCAGGTTCATTCCGAGCGATATCCCCAACCTCCTGCTGTGGATAGGCCCAAAAACAATCTCATGAAAGAGTATGGTGGACATGGAAGTGAAAAACTAAAAATTAAAAACTAAAAGTGAGGGCTGTTCAATTAAAACCATGATAGGATCCGGTCGGCCCCGAGACCGATCACCAGGTACCGTAAAAACTTACCGATGGTCATGGATATCATTACTAAAGACGTGTTAGCCCGCATAAATCCTAATGCTACCAGCATCAGATCGCCTACGGCGGGAAGGAAGCCGAAAAATCCCATGATCGCCCCTTTCCCTTGCAATTGTTGGATGGTCCGGTCGATCTTCTCCCTTTTTATCTTGAACCATTTCTCCAGCCATGCCGTTTTACCCAACCGTCCCAGATAATAACAGGTGGCGCCTCCGGCGGCATTTCCGACGGTGGCGTAGGCGATACACGTCCAGATATCCGTTCCCGCGGCGATCAATGCCACGAAAACCACTTCCGAACTCAACGGCAAGATAGTGGCTGCCAGAAAGGAAGCCAGCAGTAGTCCCCAGTAACCGAATTCCGCTAATCCGTCGAGCATAAAACTAATTTTACTAATGAGTCAATATGCCAATAAGCCAATGAATAGATAGTGAAAGGTGAGTAACCCATAGCGCGTTTCATTTGCATTTTAGTTAATTAGTACATTAGCACATTGATACATTAGCACATTGATTAGTGTGCTGCCAGCCAGTTTTCCCCTACCCCTATGTCGGTCTTCAGCGGGATTGTTAATCGACAGGCATTTTCCATCTCCTCTGTCACAATCGCTTTTACTTTTTCCAATTCATCAGGGAAGACATTGAAGTTCAATTCGTCATGTACCTGAAGGATCATCTTGGATTGTAGCTTCTCTTTTTGTAGCCTGTTAAAAATGCGGATCATGGCCATTTTGATGATATCCGCCGCGCTTCCCTGGATGGGGGCGTTGATGGCATTTCGTTCCGCATAGCCGCGTACGACGGCGTTCCGTGAGTTGATATCCGCAAGATACCGTTTCCGCCCCAGGAGTGTTTCTACAAACCCTTTTTCACGCGCATACAAGATGCTCTCATCCATATATTGTTTCACCTGAGGGAAGGTGGAGAAATATCCGTCGATCAGTTCTTTGGCTTCTGTGCGGGAAATGGTAAGCCGTTCCGACAGGCCGAAAGGTGTGATCCCGTAAATGATCCCGAAGTTGGCTGTTTTTGCCTTGCGCCGCATATCTCCGGTGACTTCTTCAAGGGGAATCTTATAGATCCTGGCCGCAGTGGCCGCATGGATATCTTGTCCCTTATTGAACGCCTCCGTCATGTTCTTATCGCCGCTCAGATGGGCCATAATGCGCAGTTCGATCTGTGAATAGTCCGATGAGACGAAGAGGCACCCCTGATCGGGGATAAATACTTTCCGCATCTCTTTTCCCCGTTCATCGCGGATAGGGATGTTCTGCAGGTTGGGGTTTGTGCTGCTCAAACGGCCTGTAGCAGCTACCGTCTGGTTGAATGATGTGTGTATCTTACCGGTACGGGGATTGATAAGAAGCGGGAATGCATCGATATAGGTGCCGAGCAATTTCTTCAGGCCCCTCTGTTCCAGTATCTTTCCAATGATGGGGTGTTTTGAGCGGATCTTTTCCAACTCCTCCTCGCTGGTCTTATATTGTCCCGTCTTGGTTTTTTTCGGCCTGTCCACGATCATCAATTTGTCAAAGAGGATCTCCCCTATCTGTTTGGGAGAATTGACATTGAAATCGATTCCGGCCATATCAGTGATCTCTTTTTCAATCCGTTGGAGTTCGGCGCTGTATTGTGTCGAAAGATCTTCCAGCGCTTTCAGATCGAGCCGTACCCCTGTCCATTCCATATCGGCCAGCACATAGACGAGGGGACATTCGATATCATAAAAAAGTTTCTCCAGCTTGTTGTCGTGGATCTCCTGTTCCAGTATATTTTTCAGTTTCAGTGTGATGTCGGCGTCTTCCGCAGCATAATCGGTCACAATTTCCGGATCCACATCGCGCATGCTTTTTTGGTTCTTACCTCTGGGTCCGATCAGCTCTTCAATATGGATCGTCCGGTATTTGAGATAGGTTTCCGCCATATAATCCATTCCGTGGCGAATCTCGGGGTTGAGGAGATAATGGGCGATCATGGTGTCGAAGAGCTTGCCTTTCACATGGATATCATAATTGCGCAGCGCCAGGATATCATATTTGAGGTTCTGCCCGATCTTATGGATAGCCTCATCCTCGAAAAAAGATTTGAAGATCCCTACCTGACGATACGCCTCTTCGCGGTCGGCAGAGAGGGGTACGTAACAGGCTTCCCCCTCTTTAAAGGCGAAGGAAAGCCCCACCAGGTCACTCAGCAACGGATCCATCCCAGTGGTTTCCGTGTCGAAACAGACCGACTTCTGTGATTTCAACTTTTTGCATAGTTCTGCCATCTCCTCTTCCGACCGTATCATCGTGTAGCGGTGGGGTGTGGTGTGTATATCGGTGAAGCCGGCGGATAATTCGGGTGTTGGTGCTATGTCCGTACCTGTTTCCTCATCCACCGTTGCGAACAGATCGCCCTGTACAGGCCCTTTGGGTACGGTGACTGTGGACGTCTGGTTGAACATGCGATTCAGGAAGGTCCGGAATTCCAACGCTTCGAAAAGCGCTTTTACTGCTTCCCGGTTCATTTCTTTTCGGGGGAGATCAGCCTCTTCTACCTCAATAGGGACATTCGTGTGGATAGTGGCAAGGAATTTGGAGAAAAGTATCTGCTCGCGATTATCCTCTATCTTTTTTTGTAACGCCCCTTTCAGTTGGTTGCTTTGTGCGAGCAGGTTTTCAATCGAGCCGAACTCTTTGAGCAATTTTATCGCTGTCTTCTCCCCCACGCCCGGGCAGCCGGGAATATTGTCAGAGGCATCCCCCATCAACCCCAGCAGGTCGATCATCTGGGCAGGGTCGGAAAGGTCATATTTTTCCATCACCTTCCTATCGTCCAGAATATCGAAATCGTTGCTGCCGTATTTGGGTTTATAGATGAAGATATGAGGTTCGGTAAGCTGGCCGTAATCTTTATCGGGCGTCATCATATACACATCAAAACGATCTTTGTCCGCCTGTTTTGCAATGGTGCCGATCACATCGTCGGCTTCATAACCGGGTACTTCCAATATGGGGATATTATAAGCAGCAATGATCTGTTTAATAATGGGTACCGACCGCTTGATATCTTCGGGAGTGGCTTCACGTTGCGCCTTATAGGCCTCGAATTCCTGATGACGGAAAGTGGGTCCTTCCGGGTCGAAAGCGACCGCGATATGCGATGGATTTTCCTTACGGAGCACTTCTTCCAGCGTATTTACAAATCCGAAAACAGCGGAAGTATTCTCGCCTTTGGAATTTACCCTCGGATTCTTGATAAATGCATAATAGGAGCGGTAAATAAGTGCATAGGCATCCAGAAGGAAAAGCTTATTTTTATTCATAAAAACTGATTAAGAAGTGTAAAGTTACGAATATTTGTTGCTAAGAGGAGAATAATTTCTAAATTTGTGAAATTAAATTCAGGAGGTGATGGATCAGAGTCAAGTCATAAAAGACTTTCTGCAGGAAGAACTGAATCTTTTTGATGTTTATTTGCGAGAATCGATCAAAAGCGACAATCCCCGCATTTCAGGAATTATCGATTATGTTTTTGAGACCGATGGCAAGCGGTTAAGGCCCACGTTGGTGCTGTTAACCGCAAAAGCCTGCGGGCAAATTATCCCGGAAACATATCACGGCGCTGTGACGGTAGAATTGTTGCACACAGCCACGCTTGTGCACGATGATGTGATTGATAAGTCCGATATGCGAAGAGGCAAACGTTCGGTGAATGCTGTCTATGATAATACCAGAGCGGTGCTTGTGGGTGATTATCTTTTGTCGTCGGCGCTGGCAGAGAGTGTAAAGACAAAGGATCTCAACATTGTACGGATCATGTCGGAGTTGGGAAAAAGCCTTGCAGAGGGTGAACTGGTACAGTTCTCACTCGCCAGGGAGATATTTATCGACGAAGCCTCCTATTTTGAGGTGATCGAAAAGAAAACAGCCTCTTTATTGCGTGCCAGCATTATGATCGGGGCCATCACAGGGGGCGCTTCCCCGGAAACCATCTCCGGATTCAGCCGGTTGGGAGGAATTCTGGGTATCTGTTTCCAGATAAGGGATGATATCTTTGATTATTATAAAACCGATGTGGGCAAACCGACCGGGAACGACGTCCGGGAGGGGAAAGTGACACTCCCGCTTATATACGCTTTGAAAAATGCACCCACGATTGTCTCAGATCAGATAATACAAATTATTCAATCGCGCGACTTTTCTGAGGAAAATATTGAACGCGTGCTTGATTTTGCCAAAGAGTATCGGGGGATAGAGTATGCCTATAATAAAATAAAGGAGTTGTTAGATGAAGCGGAAACGATAATATCGGACCTCTTGGTCGACGACCAGATCAAAGGCCTTCTGCGGTTATTCCTCTCCTATCTGATAGATCGTGACTATTAAAAAGCATAACTATTAAAAAAAGAGTGAAACCGCTGTCCGGTTCACTCTTCTTTTCTATCATCCTCTCTCTCTGAAATTATTGAATTTCAATCAGTTTAGAAGTAGATACTTTTTCTTCTTCCACGGTAGGAATTTCAACGGTCAGCACTCCGTTTTCCACCTTTGCCGAGATTTTATCTTTTTCTACATTGTCGGGCAGCACCATTCTCCTTTGGAATTGCGTATAAGAGAATTCGCGTCTCAGATAGGCTCCCTTTTTATCTTTTTCTTCCTGTTCATTCTTCTTTTCAAAAGAGATCACCAGATTATTTTCTTCGTCGATTCTCACTACACAGTCTTCCTTGGTCATACCCGGAGCAGCGACCTCTACCGTAAATCCATTTTCACTCTGTTGAATATTGATGGCCGGCACCGATTTGCTGCTGTTTTCCATCCATTCATTACCGAAAAAGTCATTGAATACACTCGGTAACCAGTTGTTTGTACGTCTGATAATTGCCATAATTTTACTCCTTTCTTTTATTTCTGTTGGATTTTTTCATTATCGTTACACCATTGAAAGGGCAAAATATATGCCGGCACGAAATTCAGACTATTCCCAACCAAAATAATGACAAAGTGGCTTAAAAATATTGAAAGTTGATGTAGGATCAGAAATACAAGAGACAAAATGACAGGTGGAGCGCTAGCGATCGCTATCAAAAAGAGGCCATCCAGGGGAGAATACAGGGACCCCCAAAAGTTGGACAAAAAAACTTTTGGGGTCAGTTCAGAATGGCCTCTTTGTGATTTTATCGGGTGACAAATCTCGTTGACGCAAGTGTCAGAGTATGGAACGGCCTCTTTTCGATGGGCTTGGCCGTCCGGCAGGAAAGATTATTCGAGGATAGAATATGTTTTCTTGCCGGAGTGGGTTTTACCATATCTGTCGGTAGCCCGCACTTCGATGGTGTGCTTACCTGCAGGCAGATCCGTTTGCACAGGGCCGATCCATAGGTGTGTACTGTTCACCGGATTCGATGGTCGACGCCCCGGCAGTAATTCCTCGGTGAAATCCCATTCCAGTAATTTTGTGAGATAGTTGAGGTCGGGAGCGGAGACATAGTGCATTTTCCGCCATTCACCCTCATCGATCCTGTATTCCACCAGATCATTCCGGCTGCCTATAAAGAAATTCACCATTATCTGCGATGTCGTTCTTCCTTTATGCGGGACTACTTTCGGGGCAAAGATATTCATTTGATGATCGCTTTCCCTACCGGCTACTTTATAATCCACATCATATTGGTTCCCGCTGATATTCAGGAAAGCGTACCCTTGCGGCGTGCCGTCGCGCATAGTGGCATCGGGCCATCCGTTCTCATCCAGTTTTCCCGAATACCAGTCGCCTGAAGTAGTGGCCACATTATATTCATGCAAAGGTTTTTTTCCTTTCCAGCCGTCTGCTTCGGTGTATTCGATCTGGTCCTGTAAATGGGTGTGTGCCGACATGATCAGCACGTTCTCATAATCCTTCAGCAGGTCGAACACCCGCTGACGGTCTTCTAACCGGTACGAACCGCCCGAATTGTCTTTCATATGAATGTGTTGTGACAAAACCACCAGTTTATCTTTGGGAACATGCTTCAGGTTGTTTTCCAGGAAAATAAGCTGATCTTCCCGGTAACCGCCCCAGTAGCCTTTCCCGTCACGGGGATCGGGATAGAGGATGTTGTCGAGGATGATAAAATGCGCCTTACCGTAGTTAAAGGCATAATTGGCACTACCGAAATTCTTTTTGAAGGTTTCATCCGAAAGTTTGTCGGATGGAGCGTCGTAATTCATGTCGTGGTTGCCCATTACGTTATACCACGGCAGTTGTAGACGGCGCATCCGCTCTTTGTAGACAGGATGCAGGTCGAGGTTATCGCCTGCGATATCACCTAAGCTGATCCCGAAAAGGGTCTTGTCGGTCTTCTTCACATCATTCACGATTTTTTCCGTGAAATAGTCCATATCCTGAATGGAGTAGGGTTGTGGGTCACCGAAAACAACGGCGGTGAAATTCTCCGGCTCAGCCTGTTTGTAGAGGGCAAAATCTATCGACTTCGGGAGATTTCCCGTGGGTGATATCCCTTTATAGGTGAAAGAGTCGGGTGAACCCTCCGGTTTGTGGTGATAATAAAACCGGGGAATAAAATTTTCGTCCGCCGGGGTTTGGTATCCGCCGGGCTTGACCACGAAAATAGTATTGCCGTCGCTCACGGGGAGAGTGTAAAATCCTTTACTGTCCGTGAGTACCACATCGGTACCGTTTGAAACCGCCACATGGGAAATTCCGGCTTCACGCCGGTCTTTTCTGCCGTTTCCGTTGACATCTTCATATACATATCCTTTAGTTGTCTGTTGAGAATAGACAAGGATACTACTGAATAATAGCAGGGTAAGAACGAGTAAATTTTTTTGCATTGCGATGAGTTTTATGATTCAATTACCTTGAACTGTAAAGATAGATTTTTCTTCCCGTCAATCTGTTACGAAATGGTGAATATTAATCACCCTCAGTTGTATTTCAAGAGCGATTTCCCGGCGATCTCCGCTTCATTCTTCACCGGGATCAATGTGAAGCCCCATTTGTAATCCTGATTGGCCGGAATACTGTATTCGGGCAGGGGACGTGCTCCCCAGCTGTTATACCCCGCTACGCCCTGCTGTTTCATATCGATACATACCTCCACGAAATCCTGCGGTATGATATCGTTGATATGTGTCTGACGGGGTCGTTTGTTCTTTGCCTCCTCATCAGAACGGGAGGCGATCTCTTCACTGCTGAAGTTGTTCCACTGATAGGGCTTGTCTTTGTTTTCTTCGGAATCGAAATCTTCCACGCTGTTACGCAGTGCGTTGAATCCTATCGTGCTGTCGGCGACGACCATCAATCCGCCTGTCCCGTTAGTAAGTGCTACCCATCTCGTATCTGTCCTATGGCCGTTTTCCTGTGGACGCACATAAGGAAAATTATTTTCCTCTGCAGTAGTCTGGTAAAGACCCACTTTGGAACCGGAGGCTCTGTCGATGTAGTTTTCTCCCGGCCCTCGGCCGAAATAAGATACGTTATTCATCGTCACCGGCATACGGAATCGCACGCCGATACGGGGTACATTCAGTGTAGAGGAAGCTTTACGCGCAGCGGATGCCTCCGGTGAGAAAGTAGCTGTCAGGGTAGCTTCGGAAGCGCCGGCCTGCCTCTCTTCCATATCAGTGGAGAAGAACTCCACATCTACTTTTACCACTCCGGACGGGTAGATACTGTATTTTACAGTGTAAAGGTTGCCGGCGGCGAGCAGGTAGGTCGTTTCAACCACCACCTTATTATCCTCAGGGTAACTTTTTACCTCAGTGACGTTGAAATCTTTGCTCGATTGTTTCCATATCTGCAGGCGGTGGGGATTGCCGTTTCCGTAATCGTTATCGTTCGGGGCGCGCCAGAAATTGGGTTGCACGCCGAAACCTTTGTCAAAATACTGGGTGCCCTCTACCTTGTAGGAGGTAACCATACCGCTTTCCTTGTCGAATACAAATTCCAGACGGGGTGAAGTCACGCGGATGCTGTTTCCGGTCTGATCCACTTGCAACGAGGGATTGTCCGCACTATCCGGATATACCTGTTTGGGCGCCGAAAGCAGTAGTTTGAACTGCTCAAAGGCCACGATATACCCCGCAGGTATTAATGGTTCCGCTTCCTTTTGAATCACTTCGAAGTTGACAAAATATTCGACACCGGAATTAGGCTGCAACTTGCTGATGGGCAATGAAACATCTGTTGTTTGCTGAGGTTGCAAAGAAACCTCCAGCACCCCTTCGGACACTTTCTTTCCGTTTTCAATGATAGAATAATGGAAGGTATAGTTATCCGTATTGGAGAAGTATTGCCGGTTGATGATCCGGAAAACGCCTGCCGGCAGGTCGACCGCTTCAAACGCGAAATTCTGGTGTGTATATTTCACTTCGGCGAGGGAAGGGTGGGGAGTACGATCCGGATTTACCAAGCCGTTGCAGAGGAAGTTGCCGTCGCTGGGCATATCTGTTCCATAATCTCCGCCGTAGGCATAGTAAAGCCTTCCTTCTTCGTCATAGGCTGCCATACCCTGGTCTACCCAATCCCAGATATATCCGCCCTGCAGATTCGGGTATTTGTAGATCGCTTCCCACTGAATATCGAGATTGCCGTTGGAGTTACCCATGGCGTGCGAATATTCCGAGGGGATCACCGGACGATCACTCCCCGCTTTACCGATCTCTTCCAACCAGGCGGCGCTGGGGTATTGTGGTACGTACATATCCGAGTTAAAGCCCCATAACGCCCGTTCATAGTTCACCGGGCGGTCCATCAGGCCCCGTTCCTGATCTTTCAGGTATTTGTAGGTATGGAAGAAATTGATGCCGTTACCGGCTTCATTACCCAGCGACCAGATGGCAATGGACGGATGGTTTTTGTTTCTTTCGAACATATTTACCGTTCGGTCCATATGCGCCTGTTCCCATTCCGGGTGTTTTGCGAGGGATCGTTCCCCGTAATAGAGCCCATGTGATTCAATATTGGCTTCATCATATACATAGAGCCCGTATTCGCTGCATAGTTCATAGAAGCGTCGCGCTTGCGGGTAGTGGGAGAGGCGGACAGTATTGATATTGTGCTGCTTCATTAACTCGATATCTTTTCGCATCAGCTCTTCCGTGACGTAATGCCCGGTTTTGGGATTGGTCTCATGCAGGTTGACCCCTTTTAACTTGATAGGCTGCCCGTTCACAAGGAAAAGCCGGTCGGTTCGATCCCCGGTTTTTACCGGTTTGATCTCGAAACGGCGGAAACCGACAGGGTAGGGGACTACCTCCCCCGACTCTTCCCCTTCTTTCTTCACGGTAATAAGCAGTCTGTAAAGATGGGGATGTTCCGAAGTCCATGTAGCTACATCCGGTAGTTGCACACTGAAACGGACGGCATTCTCTCCATGGCTCTGGATACCAATCAGTTTCGTTGCTGCAGCCACGACTTTGCCGGAGGGATCGAGCAGTTCATAAGAGACTTCGGCATAGGAAACGCCGGATTTATAGTTGCTGACTGTCGTTTCTAACTCGAAAATGCCATGGCGGTAACTGTCGTCGAGTGTTGATTTCACCCTGAAATCGCGCAAAGATGTTTTGGGTTGTGACCAGAGAAAGATATCTCTTTCAATACCGCTGATGCGCCAGAAGTCCTGCGCCTCAAGGTAGGAGCCGGTACTCCAGCGGAATATTTTCAGTACGAGTGAATTTTTACCTGGTTGCACATAGGGGTTGATCCTGAATTCAGCGCTTGTCTTGGAGTCCTCGCTATATCCAACCTCTTTACCGTTGATATAGACGTACACGCCCGATTTGGCTCCGTCGACAGACAAAAATATCTCACGGTCGTTCCAATCTTCAGGGATGTCTATCTCGCGCCGGTATACGCCCACCGGATTCTCTTCCGGAAGGTAGGGTGGCTCCATCTTCGGATAGCGGGTTTCCGGATCACGTTCTACAAATTCATAGGGATGGTTTACATAGATCGCAGTGCCGAAACCCTGCATCTCCCAGTTACCCGGTACTTTGATATCTTTCCATCCTGTAAGTGAAACGGTCGAATCGGTGACGTTCTCAGGCAGTTGGTTGTAAGAATCCGCAAAATAGAACTTCCATGTTCCGTTGAGAGAGAGGTAGTATTTGCTCTTCTCGAAAGGGATGTTGAGGGCTTCCGCTTTGTTTTCGTAAGTCATAAACTGCGTACGGGGATGCTCTTTATTTACCTGAACTACATTCATATCCTGCCAGTAGGGTAGTTCGCGACGACCGGAAATTGATTTGTGATCCTGGGCTGACAATGTGTTTATACATAGTAAACAGACAATTACCGTCAAAGAAAAAATATTGATCTTCATATCGTTAAAACTATTTATTTTCACCCGATTATTTTATTTTTTACATTATAGTGTAGGGAATTCGAAGAATGGACGGAGTCCATTGACTTCCATTGGGTCGTCGAACGTTGTTTCGCCATATTGACTACGTCGATTACTTTATAATTCATGTTCCTTACCTGAGAATTTTTGATATGCTCGTTCCAAAGGTATCATATGGAACTATCTTTTAATCATCTGCTTGAGTGTGATGATGTTCATGCTCGTTTCATATATTATATATTTAAGAATAAAGAGTAAAGATTTTAGAATTTGACTACGTCGATTTTGGCTCCACCGAACGTTGTTTCAATTCATGATTTCAAAATTTCATTCTAGCTAAACAATCCCATTGGCACATTCATTATCCCCTCATTAAATCGTTAAATCACCTAATCCCCTTATCTATTGCTGCGAGAAGGTTGTCGGCCAGCCGGCTCGCACCCAGACGGAAGAGGGTATTGTTGCACCACTCTTCACCAAGGATCTCTTTCACAATGGTATAATATTTTACCGCATCTTCTGGAGTAGCAATTCCTCCGGACATTTTCAGGCCGATTTTCCTTCCGGTTTTGGCATGATAGGAGTGGATAGCATGGCACATCACATACGCCGCTTCCGGCGAGGCTCCGGGATATCCTTTCCCGGTGGATGTCTTCAGAAAATCGGCTCCTGAATAGAGCGACAGGATGGCTGCATTATGAATATTCTTTACATTCTGTAATGCTCCGGTCTCAAGAATTATTTTCAGAGTGGCATGGCGGCAGGCCTCCTTTATCTCGGTGAGTTCTTCACACATCTCTTCATATTCAGCATCCAGAAATTTTCCCACGTTGATAACCACATCGATTTCATCCGCACCGTCTGCCACAGCGAGCGCCGTTTCCGCGACTTTGATCTCACTGAAAGTTTGGGAGGAGGGGAATCCCCCTGCTACACAGGCGATCTTTACATCGGCAGTCAACGCCTCTTTCACCGTCCGGGCAAAGTTGGGATAAACACAGATGGCCGCTACATTATTCATTTCCGAATTCGAGCCGTCAACCGTGTTTACCTTTTCAGTGAATTTCCAGATACTTTCATTCGAATCTGTACTGTTGAGCGAGGTGAGGTCTATACAGCTATACAACTTCTTATACACTTCCGGATTATTATTCTCACTGTACTTTTCCGCAAGAAGGTCACTTACTTTTTTCGAAACCTCTTCGTCCGTCAGCGTAAACGGATGAGCATTGATCGCTTTGATATATTTGTCTGTTTTCATACGATTTTTTATTCTTTTCATTAAAGTGTATGAAACTCGCTTTTAATCATTTCCTTGTGTGATAATAATTATAACGCTCGTTTCATCGGTTTTTTATTCTCTCCTCTTTATTGAATATACGTTTATTTGTTACTGTTTATTAATATTATTTTATAATTTACTGTTATTCAGATGCCTGTCTGCATCTCTCCGTGTCTTTTTCTCTATGTTTTTATACAACGCATCCTCCAGATCCACTCCGGTTTGGTTAGCCAGACAGAGTAATACCCAAAGCACATCCGCCATTTCATCCGCCAGATTTTTCGATAAATCCGATTTTTTGAACGATTGATCGCCGTATGTTCGTGCCATGATCCGTGCCAATTCACCGACTTCTTCGGTGAGAATGGTCATATTGGTCAGCTCGCTGAAATAGCGTACACCATAGGTTTTGATCCATTGATCCACCTGTTGTTGGGCTTCCTGTATTGTCATTTTTTCCTATATTGATCGTCGGTTTAATTTTATTCCTTGCCGCTTGGGGCTGGAAAGTGAAAATTATTCCCTGTTTTTTGAATCTATCCAGATCGTTACAGGGCCGTCATTTACGAGCCCTATCTGCATATCGGCGCCAAATTCGCCGGTGGCTACCTGTTTGTATAACATCTCCGACAGGGATGCACAAAATTGGTTGTAGATCGGGATCGAAATCTCCGGTTTCGCCGCACGGATATAGGAGGGACGATTTCCCTTTTTTGTGCTGGCATGCAACGTAAACTGTGAAACCACTAAGATATCGCCTCCGGTTTCCAGTACCGATCGGTTCATAACTCCTTTTTCATCGTCAAATATACGTAAATTCACCGTTTTTTTGCATAAAAAAGCGATATCTTCTTCATTATCGGTCTCCTCTATACCCACAAAAAGTAACATCCCCGCTCCGATACCGCTTATCTTCCGTTTGTCGATATGAACAGAGGCTTCTCTTACGCGTTGAATAAGTAGTCTCATAAATTATTCAATAGTTTTTTACCCGGTATGCCGGAAATATATCTTTTTAATCTGTCCCCGCCTTTTTAATATATATAAAGAAAATCGGATTACCTGTTTCAGATAATTTGTTTTGGATAATTTTATCAGAAAAATCTACGAATAATTTTTTACCCGTGTATCCATTTCCAGATGATCTCTCCTTTGCTCTTCCCGATCAGCGAGATGATCTCTCCTTTGCTTGCTTCTTTGATACGTTTGACACTATTGAAGTGAATGAGTAATCTCTTTTTGGTTTCGGGACCGATCCCTTTGACCTGATCCAGTTCGGACGTTGTTTGCGACTTGCTTCTTTTTTGCCGGTGAAAAGTGATCCCGAACCGGTGTGCTTCATTCCGTGCCTGCTGAATGAGTTTTAACGTTTCGGAATTCTTGTCGATATAGAGCGGAACAGGATCTTCCGGAAAATATATTTCCTCCAAACGCTTGGCAATGCCTATAACCGCGATTTTGCCGTATAGCCCGATTTTCTGAAGCGATTCTACGGCAGCGTGTAATTGTCCCTTACCTCCGTCAATTATAATGAGTTGGGGTAGGGAAGCGCCTTCGTTAAGCAGCCGAGAGTAGCGTCTTTCCACAATCTCTCGCATCGATGCAAAATCATCCGGGCCTACGACGCTTTTCACGTTGTAATGGCGGTAGTCTTTTTTAGAAGGCTTCGCTTTTTTGAAAACTACACACGCTGCCACCGGATTTGTCCCCTGTATATTGGAGTTGTCGAAGCACTCGATATGCCAGGGAATTTCTTTTAATTGCAGATCGGTTTGTACGCCCTTCAATATTCTGGTTGTCCGTTGCTCCGGATTGAGCATCTCCGCTTTTTTCAATTTGTCGATCTTGTATTGTTTTACATTTTTTTCCGACAAGCTGAGGAGTGTTCGTTTTTCCCCCCGCTGGGGTACGGTAAACTCTACTTCCGGCAGTTTCAAATCCGGGATAAAGGGAACAATAATCTCTTTCATTTCACTGCCGAACCGTTGGCGCATTTCCACAATCCCCATGCCGAGCAATTCCTCCGGTGACTCATCGAGTTTCTTTTTATATTCGAAGGTGTAGGCCTGTGTTATGGCTCCGTTTACAACATGTAAGTAGTTGATATATGCAGAGTTATCGTCCTCTTCAATGGAGAAAATATCCAAATTATAATTGATATTGCTCACCACCTGCGATTTTTCTCTGAAATTCTGGATCAACAACAGCTTCTCTTTTAATCTATGGGCTTCTTCAAAACGCAGTTGATCCGCCAGGAACTGCATCTTTTCATGGATCTGCTTCTCAATAATAGACACATTCCCTTTCAGTATCTCGATGATCTCTTCAATATTTTTATTGTAATCTTCCAGCAACTGTAATCCCTCACATGGGCCTTCACACCGTTTGATATGATACTCGAGACATACTTTGAATTTGCCGGCCGCTATATTTTCGGGTGTCAGATTAAGCTGGCAGGTACGTATTTTATAGACCCTCCTGAAAATTTCCAAAAGAGCATTGACGGATTGTACCGATGTGTAGGGGCCGAAATATCTGGAGCCGTCCTTCACGATAGTCCGGGTTTTATAGACCCGTGGGAAGTATTCATTTTTCACCACGATGAAAGGATAGGATTTGTCATCTTTCAGCATCACATTATACCGTGGTTTCAACTGCTTGATCAAATTATTTTCCAGCAGGAAGGTATCCTCTTCCGAGTTGACGACAATATATTTTATCTGCTGGATTTTTCTTACCAGAATGCGGGTCTTGGGATGCTCATGATATTTGCTGAAATAAGAGGTAACCCTTTTTTTCAGATTCTTGGCCTTCCCGACATAAATGACGGTACCATTCTCATCAAGGAACTGATAGCAGCCCGGATGATGAGGGATAACGGCAAGCGTATTTTTAATTTCGTCGGTCATGACAGGGTAGGGGAGAATAATATTACAACTGCAAATTTATCTGATTTCTTTTTGAAACCGCCGGCGGTATAATTCGGTAAACGGCAGATCATCGAAGACAACGTCTGTTACCGGTATTTCCCGTCCGTTTAAAACTTAATAACCGAATTTACTTCCACATCTTTCGGGAAATGTTCCATGCCATTCAGCTCTTCCAATTCTATAAGAAAGTTGATGTGGATTTTTTTTACACCTAATTTTTTTACAAGGTTATAAGCGGCCACCATCGTTCCGCCGGTCGCCAATAAATCGTCGTGGAGTAATACCACATCTTCTTTTGTCAGCGCATCCTCATGGATCTGTATAATATCCTCCCCATATTCTTTCGTATAGGTTTCTTCAATCACTGTGTAGGGAAGCTTACCGGGCTTACGAATAGGAACAAATCCTGCCCCTAACCGGATAGCTACGGCGGGTCCCATGAAAAAGCCTCTGGATTCGATTCCCACCACTTTGGTAATCCCTTTGTCTTTGTACCTTTCATACAGGATATCCGAAAGTTCTTTCAGGTGAGAAGCCGATTGGAACAGGGTAGTGATGTCTTTGAATTGGATCCCCGGTATGGGGAAATCAGGTATGTTCCTGACAGCGGAAGTAAGTGTTTCGATACTCATTTTTATTATTCATTAAAATTAGTCGTTTTCAAGTCTTATTGACTATTTGAGTCGCCTTCGCTCCTCGATTTTCAATTCTGCGCTCGGCAAAACCAAAGCAAGCTTTGCTTCGGCTCTCACTTAACGAAATAGTTCTATGCTCGACATAGTCAAAACAAGTGTTGCCTCTGTAGTCGCTTAACGAAAACGTTCTATGTTTATTCTTTTTGAATGTTCCACGTGAAACATTCCTTGTTTCAGCGTCCTAACAGTACCAGCAAAACGGAGATGTCATTGGGTGAAACGCCCGGTACCCTGCTTGCTTGTGCGATAGTTTCGGGATTGATTTTCGTCAGTTTTTGCCTTGCTTCTGTCGAGAGTGATTGTATCTCGTTATAGTTGAATTTGTCTTTGATACGGATATCTTCCAGACGGGTAATCTTGTCGGCCATGGTGCGTTCGCGTTTGATATAGCCGTTGTATTTTATCTGTATATCGGCTGCTTCTATGATCTCCTCTTTGCGTTCGTCGATGGTCTCCAACAGTTCTTTGAGCGGGGTAACCTCCAGCGACATCAGCGACAGGTCTATGTGCGGTCTTGTAAGCAGGTCATGCAGCTTTACTCCATGTTTTAACGGAGCTGTTCCGATATGTTCCAGGAAAGGGTTGATACGGTCTGACTTGATGGAAAAATTACATACGAAATCGATGATCTCTGCTATTTTCTCCTCTTTCCGGTTGAGCAGTTGTAACCTCTCATTGGTTGCCAGCCCTATTTCATACGCCTTTTTTGTGAGCCTTTCATCGGCGTTATCCTGACGGAGGAGAATACGGTATTCGGCACGGGAGGTGAACATCCTGTAGGGTTCATCCACTCCTTTAGTGATCAGGTCGTCGATCAACACCCCAATATAAGCTTCGTCCCTGCGCAATACAAAGGGATCGCCTCCGTGGCAGTTGATATGGGCATTGATGCCTGCGATCAGTCCCTGTCCCGCCGCTTCTTCGTAACCGGTAGTCCCGTTGATCTGTCCGGCGAAAAAGAGGTTTTTTACCGGTTTCGTTTCCAGTGTCGGATCCAATTGCCGCGGGTCGAAGAAATCGTATTCTATGGCATACCCAGGGCGGAAAATGTGCACATTCCGGAAAGCCGGTATACGTTGCAGAGCATTCAACTGTGTCTGTAAGGGTAGGGAAGAGGAGAAGCCGTTGAGATAACACTCATGGGTTGTTTCCCCTTCCGGTTCCAGAAACAGCTGATGACTTGTTTTGTCGGAGAAAGTAACGATCTTGGTCTCTATACTAGGGCAATAACGCGGTCCTATGCTTTGTATCTGCCCGTTATAGAGCGGGGAGTCGTGAAGGCCTTCACGCAGTGCCTCATGCACCTCCTCGGAGGTATATGCTATCCAGCAGCTTTTTTGTTTCAGTGTACGTTGTACATCGGGAAGGTAGGAAAATTTGTGAAAATCTTCATCTCCTTTCTGTTCTTCCAACTGGGAAAAATCGACTGTTCTCGCGTCGATACGTACCGGAGTGCCTGTCTTCATCCGGTCGGTGCTGAACCCGAGTTCACGCAACTGTTCGGTCATTCCAAAGGATGCCGGTTCAGAGATACGCCCTCCGCCGATCTGTACTTTGCCGACATGGATGAGTCCGTTCAGGAAAGTGCCGTTTGTAAGGATCACCGCTTTAGAGAAGAACTCTACGCCCATGCCGGTTTTTACACCGGTGACTGTCGAATTCCTGCATAGGAGTCCGGTCACCATATCCTGCCACATATCCAGGTTGGGCGTGTTTTCGATGATCTCACGCCAGGTCCCTATAAACTTCATCCGGTCGCTCTGTACACGGGGGCTCCACATGGCGGGTCCTTTTGAGCGGTTCAGCATGCGGAACTGAATAGCGGTTTTGTCGCTCACAATCCCCGTTTGTCCGCCCAATGCATCGATCTCACGCACAATCTGCCCCTTTGCAATACCGCCTACGGCAGGATTGCAGCTCATCTGGGCGATCTTGTTCATGTCCATCGTGATAAGCAGTGTCCTTGAACCCAGATTGGCGGCGGCCACGGCCGCTTCGCATCCGGCGTGGCCCGCACCCACAACTATGATGTCGTAATTGAAAGTCATTTTTTTATTTTGAGAGAGCAAAGATACTAAAAAAGAAAAAGTTACGTATGACTGTGATGTTAATTACCGATAAGAAACACAAAACGTATTTCAATTCAGGAGTTTACAGAAATAAACCTTTTCGATAAGGAATACGATCAGAAGGCAACTGACGACAAGCCGACTAAATTTATTGAACATTTTCGTTAAGCAATGAGCAGAAGACGAGTTTACTCCGATTATGCCGTTGCGAGAAATAGTGGAATAAAATTCAAAACACCTAATATGCCATTGCAAGAAATATTAAGGACCTTTCCTTTTAGATGCTGATTGATTACATTTGTTGACAAGCATTCCGATAGCGATCATTATTTTCTTTTGGAAAGAGTATTCTCCCTGTGAAGACTAATTGCGGGTGTATGGTAGCGTAAAATCAAGCTGGGAATAGCCATAAACAGACTGTTCATAATGTTCATTTACAAATGTTTGTTTTCAAAAGTAATTTTGTACAAGAATAAAATAGAGTAGAAGATGCTTAAATGATTTTTCAAATTCGTTATTGTTTTTTGTCCAAAATTTTCAGAACGAGTGATAGTAATCATAAATTTTTATATATTTACAACGAAATAATACCGATTATTCTTAAACCCTTATCCGGTATGTATGTATGTGGAAAAATAATATTGAATACCTTTGATAATGAAAGTAAGACAACTTCTCGCGGCTGTATTCTGCATGCTTCTTCCCTTTTTTGTATATGGGCAAACCGACAGAAATGATCCGGAATACCGGAAATTCTATCTGTCCGTTAACGCCGGTTGGGATTTTGCGTTGGGGTCTTCAAGTACCGCTTTAACGGAAAACCTTACCCTTCCGGCGACCAAAAGAGGGTTTTCTCCCGGTTTTGACGGGGCCTGGTTTTTCTCGAAGAACTATGGAGTCGGTATAAAATATGGTTTCTACACATCAGGTTACAGAAAAAGAACTTCTTTAGAATATAGGGGACATACACCAGATAGTTATGTCTATGAATTACGCTCTCTTTCTTTTAAAGAAAAAACCCATATATTTGGCCCTGCTATTTATGCAAGATGGCCTTTGGGCGATTCAAAATGGATGATCTTGGCGAATGCCGGGGTGGTGGCTTTACACAATGATTTGTCCGAAATAAGAAGGGAAATAATAAAAGCTGAAATCCATACAATTAATTCTCCCGATTCGAATCCTTCAAATCCATCAATTCTTGAGGAATTAAGGGAGGGGGCATCTGATCACAAAGGAATCTCGGCGGGCTTTACTTTATCGGCAGCTATCCGTTACCATCTCACTCCTTTTGCCGGGATAAGCATACAAACTAGTGGCCTTTACGCTTCATTGTCCAGGATGAGGTATTACAATTTTATGAATGAACGGTATGAAACCGGGGATTTCTCCCGGAAAATAGGCAGAGTAGGGCTTTCCGCTGCCATTGATTTCTGTTTTTAGCGTTCCCTTTACCTGTTTTGTAAGGCGTTCCATGGTTGCGGGGAATGAAAAAAGTTAGTACCCGCTTTCATTGCGCTGTACCAGGGCGGTGTCCTCTGCTTTTCGCATTTCTTCGGCTTCGGTTTCCGATTTATCGTTTTGACCGCATAGGTGCAATATGCCGTGGATAATGACACGGTACAGTTCTTCCTCGAAACTTACCCTGTATTTCCGGGAATTGGAAAGAACGGTTTCCAGGCTGATGAAAATATCTCCCGAAATACGATCGCCTTCGGAATAATCGAACGTAATGATATCAGTATAAAAATCATGTTGCAGATAGAGCCGGTTGACTTCCAGAATTTTTTCGTCGGTACAAAAAAGGTATGAGATATCGCCGGTCTGTTTTCCGTAACTTTTTGCGACGGACTTTATCCAGTTTGCAGTCTCCCGTTTTTTAATCGTCGGGAAACCGATGTTTTCAGCTTGGAAAGTGATTGCCATTTATTCACATTTATTTACTTGGAGAATCCTTTATTTTCTATCCGAAAAAGAGGTAGGCTACGAAAATAGCGGCGATAATGCCTGCCAGATCAGCCAAAAGCGCATACGGAACGGTGTAGCGCGAATTTTTAATGTTCACGGCTCCGTAATAAACAGCCACAATATAGAAGGTGGTGTCGGTGGCTCCCTGAAATACGGCCGATAATCTGCCGGCGAATGAGTCGGCCCCGAAAGTCTGCATGGCGTCGATCATCATTCCCCTGGCGCCGCTGCCGCTCAACGGCTTCATCAGTGCGGTGGGCATACCGTCCACCCACCGGGTATCCAGGCCTGTCAGCGCCACCATATCCCGTAACCCTTCCATCAGGAAATCCATTGCCCCTGAAGCGCGGAAAACACCAATACCGACCAGTATGGCGATAAGAAAAGGGATAATGGTCACAGCGGTTTTGAACCCTTCTTTCGCACCGTCGATAAACGCATCGAAGATATTGATCCTGCGACGTAGCGCCTTTACGATGAAAAGTACGATGATGGAGAAGAGAAAGATGTTTGCGGCAAGGCCGGAGACAATATTGATCCGTTCCTGAGGCATCGATTGGAAAAGAAACACCGTACCGGCTATAATACCCATCATGGCAAGGAGAAAACCCATGATCGCCCTGTTGAAGATATTGATACGCTGTTTCAGGCAGACGGCGATCATGCCGACCAGGGTAGCGGCAAAGGTGGCGATCATGATCGGGATAAATACATCGGCGGGGTTGGCTGCGCCCAACTGGGCACGATATACCATGATGGTGACGGGGATCAGTGTCAGTCCCGATGCGTTCAGCACCAGGAACATGATCATGGAATCAGAGGCGGCCTCCTTCTTCGGATTGATCTCCTGCAACTCCTGCATCGCTTTCAAGCCGAAAGGAGTGGCCGCATTGTCAAGTCCCAGCATATTGGCCGATATGTTCATCAGCATTGAACCGTAAGCGGGATGATTCCTGGGTATGTCGGGAAAGAGCCTGGAAAAAAGAGGAGCGACAGCCCTGGAAAAGAGCTCCACCATTCCTCCACGTTCGCCTATCTTCATCACGCCGAGCCAGAGCGAAAGCACTCCCGTCAATCCCAGCGAGATCTCGAAACCGGTTCTGGCCGACTCATAGGTGGAATTCATGATGTCTGTAAAGACGTTCACATCCCCAAAGAAAATGAGCTTTACCAAAGCCACTGCAAAAGCGATCAGAAAAAATGCAATCCAAATGTAATTCAATACCATATCCTGTGAAAATCTTCAATTAGACGGATATACAGCGGACAAAGATTCACCAAAGATACAATTTATGACTATTTATAAAAAAGAAAACAATATAATTTCTAACTTTAAGGCATTGATAAATTAATGTGCCAATGTGAATAATATGCCAATGGGTTGATTTGTGATAGGGTGGTATGGGCAAAAGTGGGAAGGTGGGTAGGTTGAATTGTTGATGTGATAATTTACTGATTTGCTGATGTGGTAATTGGTAATTTTTAGTTTTTCACTTTTAGTTTTTAGTTTACTAAATAGTCTTGGTTCTTGACTCTTGGTTCTTATATCTAAAAGATATGCGTTGGAAGGATTTTCTATATTTTCAAAGAGGCTCAAAGACGGCGGTAATTCTGTTGCTCATTCTTATTGTGTTGACCCTTATTTTGAATGCGTTTCTCAGCTACCGCAACTCGTCGGATGTCATCCTGATGCAGAACGACTCGCTGGTTAGGGAATTTGAAGAGTTCAAGAGAACATTAAAAGTGCGTGAAGTCCCTTCTACAGTAGTGGATGAGGGGATGAGCGGGGCCAGGAAGTCCAGCCGATCCGCCATTCCGGAAGAGGGAGAGAGCACTGTGGAGCAGTTGCCGGGCCGAAGCGGCTCTACGCATGAAAGTCCCTCTCGCCAGAATGAGCGGTATGTCTCACGTGGGGACAGGTCATCCTTGCGGGCTGCCTATCCGGCCATAGAGAAACTCTCCGAGGGGGAAACTATCTCCCTGAACGAGACCGATACGGCTACGTGGAAGAAAGTCCCCGGTATCGGTAGCGTTTATGCCTCCCGTATAGTGAAGTACCGGGAACTGCTGGGCGGGTTTATACATGTCGAACAACTATTGGAGGTGTATGGTATTGATCAGGAACTTTTCTCCCGTATTGTTGTTTATATTGAGCCCGACGGCAATTACCGCAGGATGCAGGTCAATCAATCGGATTTCAGGGAATTATTGCGTCATCCTTACCTGAATTACAAGCAGGTGCAGGCGATCATGAGTATCCGCCGCAGAAAAGGAGATATCACCTCTATCCGTGAACTCTCCCTACTCGATGAGTTTACCCCGGAAGATATTCTCCGCCTTGAACCCTATTTGGAATTTTGATGATAATTCTGTTATCATTCTGTTTATCTGAGGAATATTTTCTACTTTTACAAAAGTATTGAAGACTCGTTGGTTCAAAAAGAGAACAATTGTAGGTATAATTGATAGTATAAAACATGCATATATATCAAAGAACGTTCAACAGAATTCGTCAGAATCGACGGAGCCGACAGAAGTGTAATTAATTTGATGAATGATGATTCGGTGATGGGATGATTTGATCTGCAAATTGATAAATCGCTAAATCAATCAATCGAAAAAATATCCTGATTCCTGGCTTTTGTGTCTAAATTTATAATCGTATGAAACACTTATCTCTCCGTTTTTTTCCCGCTTTATTTGCAGTTATTCTTCTGCTGTCAACCGGATGCAATACAAAAAGTACCAAAGAGATTGATCCTGAGTTTGCCCGCTACATCTCGGCATTTACGTATGGGAACGTCTCTTCCGACGCATTTATCCAAGTCGAACTTGTGCAGGAGATCCCTGCCGTGGAATTGAATGCGGAAATAAAAGAGAAACTGTTTTCGTTCTCTCCTTCATTGAAAGGACAAACTTTCTGGGTGAACGGGAACACCCTCCGTTTTCTGCCTGATCCGGGAGAATTGGAGCCGGGAAAGGAATACAATATTACTTTCCATTTGGGAAAAGTGCTGGAGGTAGAAGAAAAATTCCGGCAATTTAACTTTTCTATCCGTGTAAATGAGCAGAGTTTTACTGCCGATGTACTTCCGTTTTCACCGATCAGCACCTCAGATCTGACGTGGAACATGGTGGAGGCCACGCTTAATTTATCCAATCCCGTTTCGTCGGATGACGTTGGTAAAATGTTCGATGTAAAAGGGGTACCACATAAGCATATCCGTGTAATGCCCGCCGGCATCACCTCGTTCCGTGTTGTGATAGACAGCCTGCAACGGACAGATAAGCGCGAACAATATTTACTGACTATTGACGGAAAAGCAATAAATTCAAAAAAGAAACTCGAATATACGATCGATATTCCTGCCTTTTCAAAGGAATATTTTGAAGTGACGGATGTACGTGTGATACAGGCATCCGACCCCCATATCCGGCTTACTTTCAGCGACCCCGTTTCACAAACGCAGGATCTGGAAGGATTGATCGTGCCCTCCGGCGTGAATAACTTCACTTACCGCATCGACAAGAATGTGATCAAAATATATCCTGAAACTTTTCCGAAAGAGAAAATAGACCTGCAAATTCATCAGGGCATCCAAAATAACTCCGGCCTGAGCCTTGACAAGACCTATCTCTATCAACTGCAGATAGAGGACGACAAACCGCAGATAAAATTCGAGAAGAGCGGAAATATCCTCCCTGATGCAGAACAGTTATTGCTGCCCTTCAGCGCCGTAAACCTGTGGGCGGTGGATGCGAAAGTGATAAAAGTGTATCGCAACAACCTCCTCTATTACCTGCAATCCTCTTCGCTGAACAACAACCAGTCGGGCGGCGAGTTACGTCGTTTCGGGCGACTGGTAATGAAAAAACGTATCCGTCTGGACAGGGATAAACAGTTGGATCTGTCAAAATGGAACAACTTTACCATCGATCTTTCGCAAATGATCGAAAAAGATCCGGGCGCATTGTATATGGTGCAGCTTTCGATGCGATCCGATTATTCGCTGTATGCCTGCGACGGAATGCGGCCGCAGGTTCCCAATGATGTGAATATGAACCGTTTCTCCGATAGCGAAATCTCAGAAGAGGACGAGGCGGTATGGGATGAAACATCGCCATATTACTACGAACCGATCGACTGGAGCGGATATAAATGGGAAGAGCGCGACGACCCGTGTAAGCCGACTTATTATATGAGTTACGAACGTATGGCGCAGACAATGGTAATGGCATCTAACGTGGGTATCATCGCCAAAGCGGGACAAGACCACACCATGAGTGTTGCTGTGACCGATATCCTTACTACCCAGCCTATGTCCGGAGCGGACGTGACCGTGTATAATTATCAGATGCAGGTATTGGGTTCGGCCAAGACCGACGGCAACGGTTTTGCGGAAATCGACTATAAAAAGGGGCGTCCGTTTGTGGTAACGGCTGCCAAAAGCGGTGACATCGGCTACCTGGAAGTGAAGGAAGAGGCGTCGTTATCGCTCAGCCGGTTCGATGTAAGCGGAAAAGAGATACAAAAAGGACTGAAAGGGTATGTATATGCGGAGCGGGGCGTTTGGCGTCCCGGCGATACCATTTTCGTATCGTTCATCCTGGAAGATAAGGAAAGAAAATTGCCGGAAGGACATCCCGTGACACTCGAAGTGTATACGCCCCGGGGGCAATTTTATCAAAGGCAGGTAAAGAGTGACGGTGTAAACGGGTTCTACACCTTCAGCGTCACTACCGATCCGGCTGCGGAGACCGGGATGTGGCAGGGCCTGGTAAAGGTGGGCGGAACAACTTTCCACAAGTCGCTTCGCATAGAAACCATTAAACCCAACCGGCTGAGAGTCCGTCTGGATACAGACTCCATCATCGACGCGGCGAATGGCGTTATTTCCGGTACACTCACATCGCAGTGGCTGCACGGTGCGCCTGCTTCGAATCTGAAGGCGGAGGTGGACCTGACGCTCTACGCATCCGATAACCCGTTCAAAGGATATACCGGCTATTCGTTCAATAATCCGGTAGTGAACTTCGAAACAAGTAAGACGAAAATATTCGAAGGAGTGCTCAATGCTTCCGGCGTGGCGAGTGTGAACGCGAAAGTGCCCGTGGCCGAAAATGCTCCGGGGATGTTGCGCGGGAATATCCTTTCACGCGTATACGAAGCCGGTGGGGATATGAGTTTTTATGCCCAGACGGTCTTTTATTCGCCTTATAAAACGTATGTAGGCGTGAAATCACCTGCTGTACGTGCCGGCGAGTTTCTGGAAACCGACAGGCCTGTCTCGTTTGATGTGGTTACGGTGAATGCTTACGGCAAACCCGTTTCGGGAAGTGTGGAATACAGCGTTTACAAACTCAACTGGAGTTGGTGGTGGAACAGTACCGGAGAAGATCTGGGCGCTTACGTGAACAATACTGCCGCTAACGTAGTGGCAAACGGGGAAGTGACACTCACCAACGGAAAAGGAAAAATCGATTTTCAGGTGGATTATCCCGATTGGGGACGCTATCTGCTGCTGTTGAAGGATAAGTCGGGCAAGCATGCCACCGGAACGGTCTTTTATGTCGATTGGCCCTCGTGGCGGGGACGCTCAGCCAAAACCGACCCGGAAGGGTTGACAATGCTGTCTTTCTCTACCGACAAACCGTCTTATGAAGCGGGTGAGAAGGCAACGGTCATTATCCCCAAAAGTTCGCAAGGCCGTGTACTGATCAGCATCGAAAACGGGTCGGGAATACTGCATCGCGAATGGGTAAAAACCTCTGAGGAAGAAGATACGAAATATGTGATAGAAGTGACCGAGAAAATGGCCCCCAATTTCTATATTTTCGCTACGATGCTGCAACCGCATGCGCAGACCGTGAACGACCTGCCTATCCGTATGTACGGTGTGGTGAACGTGGGTGTGGAAAACAAAAACAGTATTCTCGAGCCGGTTATCCGGATGCCTGACACGCTTCATCCCGAAAAAGAATTCACGGTCTCAGTATCGGAAAAATCAAAAAAACCGATGACGTATACGCTTGCTATTGTAGATGAAGGGTTACTCGATCTGACCGCTTTCAAAACGCCGAATGCGTGGAGCGAGTTTTATGCCCGTGAAGCCCTCGGCGTACGCACATGGGATCTGTTCGACCGCGTACTGGGGGCAAACAGCGGCCTCATGGGGCCGTTGCTGAGCATCGGCGGCGATGAAGCGCTGAACCCGTCGCGCGACAATGTGAACCGTTTTAAACCTATTGTGAAATTCCTTGGGCCGTTTGCCTTGAAAAGCGGTGAGACAAAAGCGCATACAATCCGGCTTCCCCAGTATATCGGGTCGGTACGTGTGATGGTGGTGGCCGGAGGAAACGGCGCCTATGGCAGCGCGGATAAAACCGTTGCCGTGAAAAACGACCTGATGACGCTTTCCACGCTTCCGCGCGTGATGGGGCCGGGGGAAGAGGTATGGCTTCCGGTCAATGTTTTCGCGATGGGAAATAACGTGAAAAATGTGCAGGTCTCCATTCGGACAAAGGGACTGCTTACACCGACGGACGGAACTGCCAAGAGCGTATCGTTTGACAAACCGGGCGATAAGATCGTGTTCTTTAAACTTGCCTCCGGCAAGGAGATCGGCGCCGAACAAGTGGAAATTAAAGCTTCGGGGAACGGCATATCGTTCACTGAGACCATCGATATTGCTGTCCGTAACCCAAATCCACCGATAGTACTGACACAGGCTCAACTCATCGAACCGGGAGGGTCGGCAACACTCAACATTCAAACCGATGGTGTGGAACCTGGTGATTGGGCGACCCTCGAACTTTCGCGTTTGCCCAGTGTGAATTTCAGTCGGAATATGAATTATTTGCTGGAGTATCCGCATGGGTGTTCCGAACAGATCACCTCCCAAGCTTTTCCGTTACTTTATATTGAAGAATTTACTGTGTTAAAGGAAGATGAAAAGAAGCGGATGACGGCGAAAGTGGATGAGGTGATCCGCATACTTTCATCGCGGCAATTAGCTGATGGCGGTTTTATGTTCTGGTATGGAGACAACTACGCATCGGAATGGGTAAGCAGCTATGCGGGCCATTTTCTGATTGAGGCGAAAAACAGGGGGTATGAAGTACCGGAGACCGTGCTGTCGCGATGGACCCAGTTTCAGAGGCGGCTCGCACAGAACTGGCTGCCCACAAATCCCACCCATAGCTATTACGCTGTTTCGATGACCGACTTGCAGCAGGCGTACCGTTTGTACACCCTGGCGCTGAGCGGAAATACGGAACTTGGCGCTATGAACCGTATGCGTGAATTGACCGGTCTGTCGCTGCAGGCGCGCTGGCGATTGGCCGCCGCATATGCCCTGGCAGGTAGAAAGGATGTAGCCAATTCGCTTGTTTTCAATGCGTCGGATGTAGTGGAAGAGTATGACTTCAATAACGATACCTATGGAACCTCCGGACGGGATCAGGCGATGATCCTGGAAACCTACCTCCTGCTGGACAATGTGGAGAAAGCAATGTTGTTGGCGCCGTCGGTGGCACAGTCGTTGTCTTCCGGTTATATCTCCACACAAACCGCAGCATTCGGACTGGTGGCCATGGCGCAACTCGCCGCGAAAATAGGCACGGGAAATATCGATATCGACTGGACGTTGAACGGCGGGAAAATGGAGGGGGTAAATACGCCGAAAGCAATATATCAGGTAGATATAAATCCGGCGATGAACCTTTCGGTAAGCCTTACCAACAAAGGAAGCGGCAAACTCTATGCCCGGCTTTCGGCACGAACACGCCCGCAGATTGATTCTAATTACGAGCCGGCACAGGGGCGGTTTAAACTCTCGGTACGGTATGTCGATCTGAACGGCAGCCCGTTGAATGTGGAATCACTTCCGCAGGGAGCGGAATTCACGGCGGTGGTAACCGTACAGAACGGTGTAGAGCAGGCATTTACCGATCTGGCGTTGACACAGGTCTTCCCGTCGGGTTGGGAAATTTTCAATGAGCGGATGCTCGGAGGGGATGCCGCCGCCCCCGACGCCGGGTACACTTACCGGGATATTCGTGACGACCGTGTACTGACCTATTTCAATCTCGGCGCCGGACAGACAAAAACATTCCGTGTGCGTCTGCAGGCGGCTTACCGAGGTAATTATTACCTGCCGCCGGTATCGTGCCAGGCAATGTATGCGCCGCAGGAAGAAGCCAGAAACAAGGGAATGTGGATAAAGGTCGCGGAATAATAAAATAATTAATTCAATTTTCGCAAGTTGTATGATTACAACTAAATCATTCGACTGACGATGTTTTGTGACCCATTTCAACTCGCATTCGCTAAAAGAGTAGAACTCGCTTCGCTTCAGACAGCTACTCTTTTAACGCTTCTTGCGAGCTATGGGTATCCCGCAAAACATCTAAAAGTCTCTGCTCTAGTTGTATACATTCCGTCGACTTGTAATAAAACTATTGAGAACAGATTGATGTGGGTAGAGTAAGTGGAATGATAAAGGATGCCGTAAAGAAGATAAGAGGGCGTATGGCCTCATACGTGGAAACGTTGTTGAAATGGTTTCGAGCGTTGAATCCACAGAAAAAAATCGTTCTGTCGGCATTCGCTTTCCTGCTGATCTGGTACCTTTTTTCTCTGCCGGGTACGTTGTTCGATTCGCCATACAGTACGCTGGTCTCCGACCGGAACGGAGAACTGTTAGGCGCGCGCATCGCATCCGACGGGCAATGGCGATTTCCACCGGCCGACAGTGTACCCGGGAAATATGAAACCTGCCTTATCCAGTTTGAGGACAGGTATTTTCGCTGTCATCCGGGCGTGAATCCGTGGTCGCTTGGCAGGGCCATGATACAGAACGTGAAAGCGGGCAGGATAGTGAGCGGCGGAAGTACCATCACCATGCAGACCGTCCGGTTGATGCGCCAGCATAAACGTACCTATTTTGAGAAGCTGATCGAAGTCATTCTTGCTACGCGACTCGAATTATCGCGTTCTAAAGAACAAATCCTGGCCTTGTATGCCTCGCACGCACCGATGGGAGGGAACGTAGTAGGTGTCGATGCTGCATCGTGGCGCTATTTCGGGCACGGTGCCGTATCGCTCTCGTGGGCGGAAGCGGCTGTACTGGCTGTATTACCCAATTCGCCCGCGATGATGCATTTCGGTCGCGACCGGGAAGGGTTGCTGCAGAAACGCAACCGTCTTCTGCGCCAATTGCTCGACAAAAACATCATTGCCCGGACAGATTACGAACTGGCCGTGTCGGAACCATTACCCGCTCATCCGCATCCCCTGCCCCAAATCGCGCCTCACCTGGTGACGCAGGCCTATTTGCAAAATCCTGGAAACCATATCCGGTCTACTGTCGATAAACATCTACAAATGCGGACTGAAGAGGTATTAGACCGCTGGAATACCGAATTCTCGCAAAACGGTATCTTCAACCTTGCCGCGCTGATTGTCGACCTGGAGACGAACGAGGTGCTCTCCTACACCGGAAACGTGGGATTCGGCGCCAATGCCTACGGCAGCCAGGTCGATATTATTCAAGCGCCCCGGAGTACGGGCAGCATACTGAAACCGTTTCTCTATTGCGCGATGTTGCAGGAGGGTAGACTGCTACCCACGGAATTGCTTCCCGATGTCCCCATCAATATAAACGGTTTCGCCCCCCAGAATTTCAGTCTGAAGTATGATGGAGCAGTCCATGCCGATGAGGCGCTGGCGCGCTCGTTAAATGTCCCTTCAGTGATTTCTTTACGGAAATACGGTGTACCGAAGTTTTACGATCTTTTGAAAAAGACAGGATTAACCACGCTCAACCGTCCGGCCGATCATTACGGACTTTCCCTGATCCTCGGCGGTACGGAAGGTACGTTGTGGGACATTGCCAACGCATATGCCGGGATGGCGCATGCCGTGACGGATTATAACCGCGACGGAACATATTACGAGCGGGAGAAGTTCAGGTTGTTGCACGATCATCCCCCTGCAGAACGGAAAAAAGACGAATCGCCGGTATTCAATGCCGGCGCTGCATGGCTTACGTTGCAGGCTTTGACCAACGTGAACCGTCCGGAAGAACTGAACTGGCACTTTGTTCCGTCTGTCCGGAAAGTTGCGTGGAAAACGGGCACCAGTTACGGATTCCGTGATGCGTGGTCGGTGGGTGTCACGCCGAAATACCTTGTCGCCGTATGGACGGGGAATGCAAGCGGTGAAGGCCGCCCGGGACTTACAGGCGCGCGTACGGCGGCACAGGTGATGTTCGACCTGTTCAACTTTCTACCTGCTACCGGCTGGTTTAAACCGCCCTACGGCGAACTGGCCGAAGCGGCTATATGTCGTAAAAGCGGACAACTGCGGGGAATGTATTGCCCCGAAAGTTCTGTCGATACCCTGTTGGTTCCGGCAAAAGGGTTGCAGGGAGCGGTCTGCAGTTATCACAAACGAATTCATGTGTCGGACGACGGACAATACCGGGTGTATGAACAATGTGCCGGGGACAGGGGTATTCGTTCCGTTTCATGGTTCCTGTTGCCGCCCTCGTGGGAATGGTACTACAAGCAACACCATCCGGATTATCGCTCACTGCCTCCTTTTTCACCCGAATGTGCTTCCGGGAGTGTATCCGATGCGGTGATGCAATTTATCTATCCTTATCCGGGTGCGGTGCTCAGAATAACGAAACAATTAGACGGCTCCCGAGGCAAAGCCGTTTTTGAGCTGGCGCACCGGAACCCGTCGGTACGCGTTTTCTGGCATCTCAATGAAAACTATCTGGGGGAAACGTCAAATATCCATCAACTGGAACTCTCTCCCGATGCGGGCGAACATACCCTTACCGTGGTAGATGTGGATGGCAATTCGTTGACAATACGGTTTAAGGTCGAATAAATGTATATGTATAGTACCTCTTCAGGTGTACGGAAGACGGCAAATATTATGTGGCCTATTTTTATTCGTTTAGTCTTTCTTCAACATCCATACTTTGGTGAAGTATTCTGATGATTTCTACTATTTCCTCCGATTTCCTGTATTTGTAAAATATCAGATGAGACTTTACTTTGGAACATCTGTAATTCTTCCGTATGCGAGAAAAATCCTTTCCTGATAAAGGGTTTCTTATGATATATTCGATTTCGTCAAAAATCAGATTATAATATCTGTCCGCTTGTTCGACAGACCACGTTTCAACCGTATAAAGCCAAATGTTCTCGATATCTTCAAACGCTTTTTCACTTATCTCAAATTTCATTTCTTAAGTGTTTTTCGTGAAGATTGGAAAGGGCTTTTTCTTTGTCAAAGTTCGAAATCATTCCCGATTTTTCACCTGCTTTCAATTCGTTTACAAGAATTCTAGTTTTGTTTTCTTGCTGTTCAAATAACCGTAAGGCAGTTCTCACGACTTCGCTTGCCGACGCATATTTTCCTGATTTGACTTGTTCATTTATAAAGTTGTCAAAATATTCTCCAAGCAATATTGATGTGTTTTTTGCCATAATTTTTTCTTTTTAGTTAGCCTTACAAATATACCAATTTATGGTACTCCTGCAAAATTTCTAATATTTTTTTCGTGTATGACATTGGCGTCCAATATTACTTTCTTTTCTTAAACTCCCCTTGATATGTTATGGAATTGTTCCGCATGGATATTTGTGGGTGTACAATAATCTCAGATTTAATTATCTGTAAAAACATACTATTTCTATATCGAATCCAGTATGATTAAACACTGAGTCGGCTCTGGTAAAATCAATGGGAAACAAATAAAATTCTTACTCTTTTTCTTTCAAATCTTCAAAAGATAAGAGAACTTCCCTGATAGATCAAGATAAAATTAGACAACTTATGGGAAAAAGGCACTTCAGGTCTTTTTTATATTTATTTTTGTTCTCTAAATTATTATGATGATTATCGTTCCTTTACAAAATACGCTGCGTAAAGGGTAATATCATCCATTTACGAACAAGCCCAAAAGAATTCTTATGGAAAAAGAGTGATAAGAGAATGTACGACCAATGATTTTAATTCTGTTTTTGAATTACTTAAACAACTTTGCATTTCACAGAAAAGAAGCATATCTATTTTATGAAAATTCAGGGTATGAAAACAGAGTCTATTTGTTTTCAAAAGAAATATGGATAACAAGATAGTCAAAGCCCATATTGCATTATTTGCAGCAGCCAGTATGTGGGGGCTTATGTCGCCGGTTGGCAAAATGGCTATGAACGCAGGTATTACAAGCTTGTCATTGACATCTATGCGCATGATGGGAGCTGCGCTTTGTTTCTGGATAGCCTCATTGTTTGTCCCCAAAGAAAAAATCAGTAAACGGGATTTTCTTTTATTGTTTTTTGCCGGATTATTGGGTATTGTTTTCAATCAAGGATTGTTCATCTTTGGATTATCCCTTACATCACCGATAGATGCGACGATAATCACTACATCTTTACCGATTATTACTTTGATATTAGGAGTCCTGTTCTTTAAGGAACGGGTGATACCGATGAAGATTGTCGGTGTTATTATAGGGGCGGTTGGTGCGCTGATCCTTATTTTAAGTAATTACAATAATGCCGGAATTTCCGGAAATATCTGGGGTGATGTTTTGTGCCTATTCGCTCAAATTAGTTTTGCCTGCTATCTGACAATTTTTAAAGGTCTGATATCGCGCTATCATGTTTTCACGCTGATGAAGTGGATGTTTACGTATGCTTCCATATGTTTCATTCCTTTTTCATTTTATGATTTATCAGACATGATATCTTTATCTTTCCCTGTTGGTGTTTGGTTGGAAGTCGGATACGTTGTTTTATTCGGAACTTTTTTTGCATATGTACTAATATTGGTTGGTCAAAAAACGCTTCATCCCACTGTTGTAAGCATGTATAATTACATACAACCTCTCGTCGGTACGGTTGCTTCTGTTTTTATCGGGATAGGAACATTCGGGTGGATAAAAGGCGTTGCTTCCGCATTGATATTTGTGGGTGTGTATATTGTAACACAAACTAAATCCCGGGTTAGTACAAAAAGTAATGTTTAACGACGGATAAACCACAATTACGCGTTAGCATAATTGGTACTTTGAGTGAAGAAAATCAATGATTTTGCCGGAGATTAGGGTTTTGACAGGCGATGTAAATATTTTGAACCAGAATAATGCCGGATACGCACTGACCTCGTTTTTCCATAAGAAGAATGAACAAATCAGGAACGTATATATCCGAGTTTGTTGAGATCATCTGTTGTGGTGATTGCATTTGTCTTTCCGTCCCGAAGAAGATACACGTTGTCACAGAAGCGAACGATGTGGGTATATAGATGATCGGTGATCAGAAATCCCTTACGGTTCCGTTCCTCATTGATAATGGTCTTAATTGTATTGACCTGTACGGGACTGATATGCGTGAAAGGCTCATCAAGCAATATAAATTGAGTGTCGGACTTTAAGGTAACATATAATTCCACCAAACGGTACATGCCGCCTGAAAGGTGGCCTATCCTTGCGTTCTCCCGACCTTGAAATTCGGGGAAAAGTTGTACAAAAACCTGGAAATCAATACAAAAATCACGGAAAATGCGTTTTAAAGAGAGCCATTTCGGGATAAAATAGTGCTGAGGAAGGTAGCGCATTAATTGGGGCTGTTTGTAAACATTAAAAAAATATACATCGTCAATGCTGACGGATTTTTCGCAAGCGAGTGTTCCGTATACGCCACGCATCAGGCACGATTTTCCACTTCCGTTTTGTCCGAGCAACCCTACGATGCTTCCGGTTTCAATTTTCAGGTAAACATCCGAAAGAATGAGTCTTTCCCCAAATAACAATCGAATACCGCTTATTTCCAATGTATGTTTCATACGATTATTCTATTTTTTACATTAAGGTGTAAGGAATTGGAAAAATCGATCGAAGGTTGTAGGCTGAAATCATTAAAACGAAGAACAAGAGCAGATCAAATCCGAGTGTGGTTATCCAAAGCACTTTCTTAGAGAGACCGAAATTGTAAAAGTAGAAATATTCCTGTTTCCTATAATCGTTTACAAGATAAAATGAAGCCCCCATTGTAAATATTTTGAACCAGAATAATGACGGATACACACTGATTCCGTTCTTCCATAAGAAGAAGGCACAAACCAGGTTAATCAAAACGGATACCCATATATAATACCGGTAAAAAGTGAATAAGATACGTATCTTTCGCATGAACTTCATAGATAATTTGTTTTTAGTACAAATGATATCCGGTTTAGGTAGAGGTGCTGCCCAAAGCGTGGAGTTCAGTGTATAGTTATTTCAATAATTTACGCTTTTCAACGTCTTGCAATATGGTCATTTGTTGAATAGCTATTTTATTCAACTTTATTAGTCTGTCTTTTTGAGGCATTTTCTCATTGATGAAAACCGCATTTAGATTTTCCATATTCGCCAAGCATATCAGTTGATTGATTGTAGCATAATCTCGGATATTTCCTTTTAAATCTGGATTTGCTTCCCGCCATTGTTTGGCTGTCATTCCAAATAGTGCAACATTCAACACATCCGCTTCGTTAGCATAAATGATTGATATCTGTGCCGATGATAGTTCTTTTGGAATAAGGTTATGCTTAATAGCATCTGTGTGAATATGATAATTGAGTTTAGCCAACTCTCGTTTAGCTGTCCAACCCAACTGCTTTTGTTCTTCTTCTTTAAGGCGTTGAAATTCGGTAATCAAATACAGTTTAAACGGAACGCTGATAGCTGAACCGAACTCAAATGCAATGTCTTTATGGGCATATGTTCCCCCATACTTGCCTTTCTTTACAATTATGCCTACTGCATTGGTTTTCTCAATCCATTCGGAAACACTCATTACGAAACTCGGCAAACCTGCCTGCGATTTAAAGTGGTCAAATCCCACCACTTTAAAATTGGGGTTGTTTATTTGTTCCCAAGTCCCCAAAAATTCGAGAGTATAACGATTTTCTTTATCCAATTTTTTATTATATCGGCTGCACGACTTTCACTTTCCTTGGCATTTGCCATGTCGGTAAGAGAAATGTAATCTCGCTCTTCAATCGATATAATAGTAATTTCCGTGTTCTTTACATTAATTTTTGCCATAATTCTACAAAGTTGCAAAAATATGCAGATTAATCGGTAGTTAGCTTTACAAATGTGTGCCCAAAGCGTTGGCTTGTCCGGTCATTTCAAAAATACCTTTTCAGGATCGATGAAACGGAGGAATAGTATCCGCTGCCGAAGAGATTCAGATGTACCAGCAGGTAATAAAGCTGATACAATTCTATTTGATCATCGTAATGAGCGGGTTTGGGGATAATTTCGTGATAGGCTTCGTAAAAACCGGCTCCGAAACCGCCAAAGAGGCGGCTCATAGCAATATCGACCATGGAATGGCCGTAGTAGACGGCGGGATCGATCAGGTAAGGCGTGCCGTCCGTCGCGATCAGGTAGTTTCCTCCCCAGAGATCGCCATGCAGCAATGCAGGTTTCACATCGCCGGATATCTCCCGGAACAGGGAAACGGCTTTCTCTTCCTCCGGCATTATCTGTCGCTGTATTAATCCGTTTGTGAGCGCCCATTGAAGTTGGGGGAGAATACGTTCAGACCAATAGAATTCTGCCCAGTCGCTATGCGGGCGATTGCTTTGCTGCAAACTGCCGATAAAATTACCGGACGGAAATCCGAAATCAGCCTGCGAACATTGGTGTAATCCGGCCAGTTGTCTGCCGAGACGTTGATAATCGGATGTATCAGGTCGTTTGCTTTCCACAAAATCCATCAGGAGAAAGGTCTTCCCCTCTATGGAATCCACCAGATGTACATGAGGGACTGCGATGGTTTTTGTCTCTTCAATGGCTTGCAGTCCTGCCCGTTCCGCGTGGAACATTTCCAGGGCGAAAGAAGCGCCGTTCACCTTCAGGAAATATTGCTCCGTTACGGTATCAATGCGGTATGCCGCAGAGATATCCCCGCCGGAAACCGGTCTGGCGTTGGTCACTCTTTCTTCCAGCCGGGAAGCGATGTAAGGCAGAATATGTGCTAAAATATCACTCATTATTCAGCCGTGTTTGAGAGTTCAATTACATTCCTCGTTTTCTGCGCTCAACATAGTCAAAACTTGTTTTACCTCTGTGTTCGCTTAACGAAAACGTTCTTAAAGTGATACCGGACAGAGCCGGTATCCGGGGTAACAACACCGTTATCTTATTCCTATTTCTCCAATGCCGCGATATTCTCCTTCAACAGGGTGATTTTGCTTTCGGCATCGGCCTGTTTCCTGCGCTCACTTTCCACGATCTCCGGCTTGGCATTCTGTACAAACCGTTCGTTGCCCAGTTTTTTCAATACCGACTGCAAAAATCCTTCGGTATAGGTGAGTTCCGCTTTCAGCTTCCGGAGTTCGGCTTCCACATCCATCTTACCGGCCAGAGGTATGCTGTATTCGGTGGTTCCCACAAGGAAGCCCGATGCCCCCGCCTGCTTTTCCGAAACCGACGAGACGGAGGAGAGGCGGCATACCTTGGAGATCACACTGTCGTATTGGTGGTTATGCTTACCGGTTACCTGCAATTCCAGCTCATCCTTGTTGGGGATATTCTTCTCTAAGCGGATAGTACGTATGCCGGCAACGATCTCTTTCAATGTTTCGAAACCGGCCAGCAGCGTTTTGTCGACCGGAACCTGTTCCGGTTGAAGGGTGGTCATGATGCTGTCGCCTGTTTCCCTGTCGTACAAAGCCTGCCACAACTCTTCGGTGATAAACGGCATAAAGGGGTGCAGCAGACGCATCAGCGCGTCGAAATAATGCAGTGTTGTATTGTATGTCTCCGCATCGATAGGTTGTTGATAAGCCGGTTTGATCATTTCGAGATACCACGCTGAGAACTCATCCCAGAAAAGTTTGTAGAGCAGCATCAGCGCCTCTGAGAGCCGGTATTTGGAGAAGAGATCGTCCAACTCCGTGATGGTTTCCGAGAGTTTACTTTGGAACCAGTCCGCTGCTATTTTTGCCGTTTCCGGTTGGGGTATGTTTTCATCGGTTTCCCATCCTTTGATAAGACGGAAAGCGTTCCATATTTTGTTGTTGAAATTACGTCCCTGTTCACAGACCGATTCATCGAAAGGAAGATCGTTTCCCGCAGGAGACGTGAGCAACATGCCCATACGCACGCCGTCGGCTCCGTATTTCTCCATCAGTTCAATGGGGTCGGGCGAGTTTCCGAGCGATTTCGACATCTTCCGCCCCAGTTTATCGCGTACAATTCCTGTGAAGTAGACATTGCGGAAGCAAGGTTGTTTGCGGTATTCATATCCCGCCATGATCATGCGGGCTACCCAGAAGAAAATAATTTCGGGAGCGGTCACCAGGTCATTTGTAGGATAATAGTAAGCGATCTCTTTGTTATCGGGCCGGTTGATGCCGTCGAATACCGAGATAGGCCACAGCCATGACGAGAACCAGGTGTCGAGTACGTCTTCATCCTGTTTCAGGTCGTCTATCAACAGCGGGTAATCCACTTTCGCCGCCGCTTTTTCGAATGCCTCTTCCCGGGTCATTGCCACCACGTATCCTCCCTGCGGCAGGAAGTAAGCCGGTATCCGGTGTCCCCACCACAACTGGCGACTGATGCACCAGTCCTTGATGTTCTCCATCCAGTGGCGGTAGGTATTTTTATACTTTTCGGGGTAGAAGCGGATGGTTCCGTCTTCCACGGCCTCGATGGCGGGATGCGCCAGGTCGTCCATCTTCAGGAACCATTGCATCGACAGTTTGGGCTCGATAGGTACATCGGTGCGTTCCGAAAAGCCCACTTTGTTGGTGTAAGGCTCTGTTTTTTCCAGTAGCCCTGCCTCTTCCAGGTCTTTTTCAATCTGCCTGCGAACCTCGAAACGGTCCATTCCTGCGTACCGGTCGCCGTTCTCGTTAAGCGTGCCGTCCTGATTGAATATATCGACAGAGGGTAAGTTGTATTTTTCTCCCAGCATATAGTCGTTCACATCATGCGCCGGGGTCACTTTCAGGCAACCGGTACCGAACTCGATATCCACATAGTCATCCTCAATCACGGGAATGACCCTGCCGACTAATGGAACGATCACTTTCTTTCCTTTCAGGCGGGTGTTTTTGGGATCATCGGGATGAATACACATGGCGGTGTCACCCATGATGGTTTCGGGACGGGTAGTGGCGACCACCGCATAAGCCCCCTCAGGATCGCCTTCAATTTTATATCTTAAATAATAGAGTTTGCCCCTCACTTCCCTGTGGATCACCTCTTCGTCAGAGAGTGCGGTAAGGGCTTTCGGGTCCCAGTTGACCATCCGTACACCGCGGTAGATAAATCCTTTGTCGTGCAGGTCGCAAAATACCCGTAATACACTTTCGGAGCGGGTCTCATCCATGGTAAAAGCAGTTCTGTCCCAGTCGCACGAAGCGCCCAGCTTCTTCAGTTGCTCCAGGATGATCCCCCCATGTTCGTGTGTCCATTCCCATGCATGTTCGAGGAACCCCTCTCTGGTAAGATCGCTTTTTTTAATACCCTGCGCTGCCAGTCTGTTCACCACCTTTGCTTCGGTAGCGATCGAAGCATGATCCGTGCCGGGCACCCAGCAGGCGTTCTTACCCTGCATACGCGCCCTGCGCACCAGCACATCCTGGATAGTGTTGTTGAGCATATGCCCCATATGCAGTACGCCGGTGACGTTGGGTGGCGGAATGACCATAGTGAACGGTTTACGGTCATCCGGTTCGGAGTGGAACAATTTGGTGTCCATCCAGTATCTGTACCACTTTTCTTCTACCTCTGCGGGGTTGTATTTGCTTGCAATCTCCATAAATTCACATCTAAATGAAGTGCAAAAGTACAAAAACTATTTCGGATTTGGGATTTCGGATTTGGGATTTGGGATATGGGATTTGGGATATGGGATTTGGGGGGGTGGGATGTCGGATAATTTATTTTTGATGTTGATTACGCTTTGCTGTTTTGATGCTTGCAACGACGATTGATAGAATTTCTTCCATTTCTTTATAAAGAGGGGTAATCTTTTCCGGATTAGGATAAAGTTCCGATAGAAGTTCCAGCCAAAATAAAGTTTCATCAGCCTCTTCTTCCACTATCGTTAGTTTATGGATAAAGTCACTTGTTGACTTTGCCCTCTTAACAACCCTATAATTTGCACCAACAGAACTTGCAGATCTAATCAATTGTTTCTGAATATTGAAGAGTTTTTTATCCGGTGGTAATTCATCACAAAAAATAATTATTTTTAGTGCGATATCTTTGGTCCGCCGAAGCATTTCATCTTTCATAACATCATTGATAGATTGAAAATCCCATATCCCACAAATCCCATATCCCAAATCCCAAATCCCAAATTATTCAGCGTAGAGAAGGTAGGGTTTCCGCTGCCGTTTGAAGGCTTCCACATCAGAAGCCCATTTTTTCTTGATCTCGCCGGCCGGTTTCCCTGCGATAATATCTTTGCGGATGTAGTCTACCCCGACCAGTTTCTCAAAGAAGGAGGTGAAAAATTTCTCTCCCATATTCAGGTTATTGTAACCGTCGATCACATAGGAGAGGTCGAATCCGTTTTCCCATATTAGTTCATTGGGAACCTCCCGCAGATCGACACCGTAGCATTTTTTGCCGAGCAACGGCGGGTTCTTGGCGCCGGGTACACTCCGGGGAGTAAATGAAAAACCGGAGCCTTTATACTGGGGATGCCCGTATACTTCAAAAGGGAATGATGTCCCGCGACCCAGGCTCATCACTGTTCCTTCGAAAAGGCAGGTGGAAGGATAGAGGTAGATCGAGTGGATATTGGGTAGGTTTGGGGATGGGGCGATGGGCAGTTCATAACGGGTCTGATGCGTATAATTTTCACAGGGAACGACCGTCATATTGCACACCCTACCTTCGGGAAGCCACTTTTCCCCGTTGATCATCAGTGCCAGTTCACCGAGCGTCATACCATGTACTATCGGAACAGGCAGCCATCCCACGCCCGATTTATGTTTCATATCGAGGATCGGGCCGTCCACATAAAATCCGTTCGGGTTGGGGCGATCCAGCACGATCATCTTTTTTCCATGCTCCGCACAGGCATCCATCAGGCGGGCCATACTGGCGTAATAGGTGTAGAAGCGGAGCCCCACATCCTGCAGGTCGAACAGCAGCACATCAAACTGCTTCATTTTGTCGGCTGACGGTTTGCCGCTCCCGCTGCCGTAGAGCGACCAGATAGGAATACCTGTTTTCTCGTCAATCGAACTGGCGACATGTTCCCCTGCGTCTGCCGTACCACGAAAGCCGTGTTCGGGAGAAAAAATACCGACTACATTGAACCGGTGCCTGACCAGCATATCCACCAGGTGCTCATCTCCGGCCATTCCCGTCTGATTGGTCATCACGGCGATCCGTTTTCCTTTCAAGAGAGGAAAATAAATATCGGTCAGTTCGGCGCCTACCTTTACGGATACTTCATTTTGTGCGAAAATAAAAGCAGAAAAGAGAAGAATCGGCAGGAAAAAATATTTTCTCATACTATTATAAATTTAGAATCAAGAACCAAGATTTCAGATTTGACTATGTCGATTGTTAATTCACTTCAGGATTCAGAAATTACATCATTGCATCATTACATCGCTAAATCGTTAAATCGTTATTCCGTTTTTGTTTTGGTATATTTCTGTTGTTCATGCAACCGGTCGAACTCCGTTTCGAGCGACAGCAACTCTTTTTTGACCTCCGTCAGTCTGGCGAGCATCTCCACCCGCTTTTCCTCGTCGTCCTTTTTGGATTTCAGTGTCTGCCGCGCTCCCTCCAGCGTCATACCTTTCTCTTTCACGAGGTGGTACACGATCTCCACCTGCTGTATGTCTTCCCGGGTGTACTGGCGGGTGCCTCCGGCTGTTTTTTTTGGGTTGATATTATCGAATTCCTTTTCCCAGAAACGCAATAACGACACATTGACCGCGAAGTGGTCGGCCACCTCCTGGATGGAGTAGAAAAGACGTTTGTCGTCGAATTGGATCGGTTTCTTTCTTTTTCCCATGATAATCTGTTTTTACCTATTCTTTTTTCGCTATATAAATAACAGAACTTGCCTGCTCAAGATCAGATAAGGAGCGTAAAAAACCTGTTGTGCCGATCACGAACGCTCTGCCGTATTGGGTTAATAGGTTGCTTCCCCTGTATTTCTCACTCAGCAGGGAGATGTAAAAGGTATCCAGGGGCATGCGTACTCTCTTTACAATTTTCAGATGATGTTTGGTGAGCAGTTTTTCGACGCTGTCGGGGGAGAAATGCCAGAGATGCCGTGGAATATCATAGGCCGCCCACCACTCTTTATAGTATCCCGCATCGTAAGAGCGGCAGTTGGGAAGTGCAAGCACGATAATCCCTTCCGGAGTGATGATTTCTTTTATTTTGCTGATGATCTCATTTAGTTTTTCCAGATGTTCCAGTACGTGCCAGAGAGTTACTGCGTCGAATGATGTGTTATTTATTTCCCAAAAACTATTTTCATCTTTCACTGTCAGGCCGGAGCGGATGGTTGCACTCTCGCGAGCCTTCTCATCTTTCTCAATGCCCGAAATAACCATTCCCCGTTCCTTTGCTGCCTGCAGGAAATAACCCGTACCGCAGCCGATATCCAGCAAACGGATGGGATTACCCGTTGCATGGGCTTTCACCAGATCGACTTTCTTCTTCAGCATTCGTTTTCGGAAATGGTGATATAGCCGGTTGATCAGCCCTTTGTCCGAATCGGAATGGGAGATATAGTCCGGTGAGTCGTAATATCTGCCGATGGTATCTTCCGAGGGAAAGTGATTCGTAAATCGGAATCCGCAATGGGTACAATCAAAGAGAGTAAATACCTCCCCGCTTGAGAAATGATCAACAGCGTCAAAAGCTTTTTTCAAATCGTGGCTGCCGCAAACCGGGCAGCTTGTAATGGTGATGATAGACATATATCCGGATTAAACCGTTCCAAAAGTACGACTATTCACGGGGAAAGACAAATTTTTTATTTGTTTCCCTGATTTCCTGAGAAGGTAGGGAAAAAGGGAGCAGTATTATGCCTGAAAAATAAGAAGAGAATCACTTCGGTTTATCCTTGCTTGTTTTTGAACCGTTTTCCTTATTTTTTTCATATTGCACAAAAGAAATGTTCCCATCACCTTCTACGAATGCTTTTTTGATATCGCTGATGTTTTCAATCCCATTCTCTCTTAAGTGAGTCATTAATTCATCCTTGGTCAGGAGTTCTTTTCGCATATTTCTCAAATTAAGGTTACCTTCCTTAATAATCAGGAGGGGCGGATGCTCGAATATCCTTTGAAAGAATTTTGAATGATATGTCAACTGATTTACCCCGTGGTTGCAAAGCAGAAAAATAATCAACATCACAATTCCGTCTCCAACTGTGGTATAATCGCCCAGGGAATGGGCAGCTGCCTCCGTGAGCAGTAAAATAAAAACCAGATCCATCGCCGTGAGCTCACCGGTGGTGCGCCGGGTCAGGATCCGAAGCATAAAAAGAATGAAAAAATAAAGAATAATCCCGCGGACTATCAACTCCACCAAAGGGTATTCAGGAATAAAAACATCTTGCCAGTTTTCAGGTAAAAATTTCATATCGATTATATTAAGGATGAAACATACAGAATTATCCTCAAGTTGATCTCAAAAATCTACTGTCATATAAGGGTGTTTTTGAAATTAGCCGAGGTCTAACCGTTCACTATCTTCCGGTGTCCCGACGTTTTTTAACTTCTTTACTGCAGGCCCGGTTAATATTTCTCCATCAATTCCAAAGCGGGAACCGTGGCAAGGGCAATCCCATGATTTTTCTTCCCGGTTCCATTTAACGGTACATTGCAGGTGAGTGCACGCGCTCTCCAGAATATGGTTTATACCATTCCTATCTTTATATACAGCCACTAAGCTTCCTTCATAATTGATTAATTTTCCTTCGTCTTTTTCAAGGTTCGCCAATGTTTGCAATCTTTCAACCATGAATTTATCAAAGACTAAATGTTTAAAGACATCGGCGCCTTCTTTTACAACATTGCTAAAACCGGCAACGGGCTTTACGCGGGAGGGAGCAAAAAGGTCCTTGTACATGCTGTCTCCTGTTGTGATGAGATCGCTTAATGTTTTAGCGGCAAGGGTACCGAAAATCATTCCGTTGCCACTATAACCTGTGGCGCAATACACATTCTCAGGACTTCCGGGAAGATGCCCGATATAAGGTAATCCATCTGCCGGTTCGTAAAATTGGGAGGACCATTTGTAAGCGACACGTTCGATATCGAAATACTGATCCACGTAATCTTTCAGCTTCTCGAAGCATTCATCTGTATTTTCAATATCCCCCGTTTTATGATCTTCTCCTCCTGCAATCAAATCTTCTTCGCCGTCGATCGTATGGGAGCGATAATAATGATAAGGCTCAAAAAGATCGTAGCCTAACGCTTGCGGATAATTATTGTTTTTAAGCTTCAATGCCAACACATAACTGCGGTAGGGAGCGTTTCTAAAATGCATAATATTTTTCCCCGGCGGTAAATGGGTCGCGTATACCAGATGGTTGCAAACGATGTTTCCTTTGGTAGTGGAGACGACCAGATGATTTTCTTTTTTTTCCACTCCGGTAACCCTGCAACCTTCCACGATCATTCCCCCTGAATTCATATATTCACTCAAAAGGCCCTTGATATATTTTAAGGGGTGAAACTGCGCCTGATCGGGAATTTCAACTATTTTGGTACAAGGTATTCCAAATGGATTTTTATCGGTTTCGTTCATCCCGATCCCCACTTGTCTGCTTCCTTCAACCAAATCATCGAGTATTTTTTCCTGTTCTTCATCCAATGAAAACAGATAACCTGTCCTCGCTGAGTAATCACATTCTATGCCATAGTCGGTGATGTTTTGGCTTATAATTTCCAATGCTTCACGAGCGGCGTGCGCCAGTAATTTTGCTTTTTCCAATCCAAAATCGCGGATCATTTCATCATAGGAGGCATCAAAAAAATTATTCAGATGAGCCGTTGTTCCGCCTGTAGTGCCGAAGCCTATATTTGAGGCTTCCACTATGAGGCACTCAAAGCCTTTATTTTGAAGGCTAAAAGCGGTACTCACCCCCGTTATTCCGGCACCCGTTATCACGATATCATAGTCGGTTTTCTGGCCGGCACTTCCGTCACCATACATCTCAACTTCCGATTGCCATAAGCTTTCTAATGCACCATCTCTCTTCATATATCACTATTTTAAGGAAGTTATAAAAGGTAAATGGAAAAATATTACCTTTTGAGCCCATATGTTCGAGTTTTTAAAATACCTGATTAATTCCATGCATAGATAGAACAGTAGGTGGTTGTTTTTTGTTTCACACAGTTTTATTATTATACTTAATTAGGGTTTCCCCGGTATCATCAAAACCGGGTAATACACCCCGGCATAAGGTGGATTCCTTCTTTGGGATTTCCAATTTATTCTTAATAATTCACTGGTAATGAATTTCTTGTACTACTGTTTATTTTTGAGTTAAGACAGTTTCCCTTTCAAACAGTTTGTGTAGCGGTTGGCATTATCCCTTCGCCGAATTCCCTGGTAATACATCCCAAAATAAGGTGGATGTTACGGATATCTTTCTTGGGGATTTTCACGGGTTCATGTATAAGTCGTCCGTCCGGATATGTTTTCAGGTTGGAACTATAGCCGATGAGAAAGTCTTCCCCTCCGTCCTGCAAGCGTTTTGTAATTGCAATTTCGCTTGTCTCCACATAATAGTTCCGCCCCCATATGATAAACCCTAAATCAATTGCGCGCTTAAGTATAAGAATGGAACCCGATGGATATTCGGGCATGCTGTCGCCATAATGGCGGATGGCTGATGTTGCTTCCGGGAACAGATCTCCTGTATCGATCCACTCATTTACCCTATTGTGTGACAGCTTTGTGTTGGATCCCCTTTCGTTGTTCCTGCCGGTATCCGAAACATTATCCTGCAAGGGTATCTTTTTTTGCGGTGATAGGTTGACAAACGGGTTGTTCTCTCCGGTTATTTCCGGAACTTGTTTTTCATAGGTACTGATATACTTTAATAAATCATTATGATTTATGTCGAAAGTTTCGCAAAGTTTAAGCGTCAATTTTTCCGAAGCGCCTCTTTCCGTATTTTTTATCAGATTAAGATACTGAGGTTTAATACCCAGTGAAGCAGCTATCTCGGTATACGGAATGCCTTTTTCCTTTAGACCTTCTATTTGGTCTATAAACCACCCTTTTCGTATCTTTGCAATATTTAACATAAAAATAAATCAAAAAGATATGTTTTTCTTGTTTAATAAATCGTAATGATTTATCTTTGTGACTTTCGATTTAGAAAGCGACGATAAAGATACAAAAATTTCAAGGAAAAATATATGGGAGAGATACTAATGAAACACGGAGAACGAAGAGAGATCGCTAAGATGCTTAATATTAGCGAAGTGACTGTTCGTAATGCATTGAAAGGGCGTACACAAAGTGAATTATCGGAACGAATAAGAAAGATCGCCCTTCAGAGAGGGGGTATTGAGGTGAATGGTACGAACCTGTAGATGTATAGATTTTACATAACGTTATTTAAACTCAATGAGGGTGATCATACATCATTATTAAATCTACACTAACCTAAAAAAATCAGAAATGCTTAAAAAATTTCAAAAAAAGGTTTCAGCAGGTTTTATTGCAATTTTAATTGTAATAGGCTGTGCCGCTACAAGTTGTAGTCAGGATGGAGGGTACGAGGGAGCTGCGCCTGCCGTACCCACTGATCCTTCCAAGCCGGTGATCTTCACCGATTTCTCTCCAAAAGAAGGCGCTGTGCGCACTTTAATATTCATTGAAGGGAGTAATTTTGGAACAGATGTTTCGAAAATTGAAGTATCCATCGGAGGTGTATCCGCTCCTGTTATCGGTTCTTCGGGGACGAAAATCTGTGCGATGGCTCCCAGGCGCTCCAGTAGGGGCGATGTAGTTGTCAGGATTATGGATGAGAATAGTGAAGTTGTAAAGGAACATCAGTTTGAAGATCTGTTTACGCTTCAGGCGGCTTTACAGGTGAATACACTCACCGGTAAGGTGGATCCGCAAACCAATACCTCCAGCATTATCAACGGATCATTTGAAGAAGCTGAATTTCAAAATCCCTGGTGGTTGGAATTCGATATAGATGAAGAGGGCAATAAGATTATCTATTGTATAGATGCAGAAGGTATGGCGGCACTCCGGAAGATCAATCTGACTACAAGAGAGGTTTCCACTGTATTTATGAAAGGACAGGCCGGTGTTCAGAATGTGAAATCGATGTTGTTCGACACACCGACAAGAGATACGCTCTTCTTTGTAGATGACCACGGACGTGGAAACTGGAACGACAGGCACCAAATGCCGCATATGTTTTACGCTCTTCGTAACGAATCGTTCAGAAGGGTGTATCCCTATCTGTATGCCCAGACATCTTATTCCGCTGTTTCAATGAGCGATGGCACCCTTTTCTATAATACATGGCAGTCATCAGAAGTATATAAAGCGCGTCAGGTATTTGACGAAGCCGCCCAGATGTGGGATGGAAAAGCGCTGTTTAGTGTCAGGGCCAATTCCAGTGACCATGTGTTTATGATCAGGCATCCGGATGATCTTTACGTATATATGACCGGATTTAACGGAGTATACAGGTGTGCATACGATAAAACAACGAAAGAGCTGGTTTCATCCGTACTCCATGTGGGAGATATAGGCGGCGGAGCCGGATATGCCGACGCTCCGGGAAGTTCCGCCCGGTTCAATCGTCCACGCCAGGGGGTATTTGTGAAGAACAACGAGTACGTAGCGCAAGGAAAAACAGATGTATACGACTTCTATCTGTGTGATCATAATAACAATGCGATCCGGAAGGTTACACCCGACGGTGAAGTCAGCACATTTGCAGGGCGCGGCAGTGTAGGTATTGATGGCCAAGTATGGGGTTGGATCGATGGGGAAGCCCGGGAAACAGCCCGTTTCCGGGAACCAACCGGTATCTGTTATGATGAAGAAGAAGAAATATTCTATGTGGCAGACCGTGAAAACAAACGTATACGCACTATTTCAGTAGAATAAACCAAAGGGAACTTTTTGATAAACGATTTACAGAAGACGAATTTATTCGGAATGTTTTCGATAAGCGAGCACAGAGAAAAAACTTGTTTTTACTATGTCAAGCGCAGAAAACAATTAAGTTTACTTGAATCTGTTATCGTGCGAAAAAGGAAATAGTCGAATGTAAATGAAAAACCAGAAGGAATAAAAACACGAAAAAATGAAGAAATATATTCTATCCGTTTTATGCTTAATTATATATGTAATGGGCGTATCTGCTCAAAAAAAGACTGTCGAAGTCTCCGGTACCATTATTGATTCAGAAGGTTTTCCGATGATTGGCGCGACCGTTATCGTAAAGGATAAGCCAGGGTTGGGAGTGGCTTCTGACATCGACGGAAAATACAAAATAAAGCTTGAATCCTTTCAGTATCTCGTATTCTCTTACCTTGGTTATGAAAGCCAGGAGCATTTGGTAAAAGACGAAGATATGATACTTGATATCACGATGCAAGAATCAAAAGCTACCGCGCTTGACGAAGTGACAATTACGGGTATGGGGCCCCAGAAGAAGGTGACCGTAACAGGAGCAATCACCACCGTTGATGTGGGGACTTTGAGGACACCGGTTTCCAGCATTACCAATGCTTTAGCCGGGAATGTTGCCGGGGTTTTGGCCATGCAGCGTTCAGGGCAGCCGGGAGACAATACTTCCGAATTCTGGATACGCGGGATCTCCACTTTCGGGGGTAGTTCCAGTGCTTTGATCCTGGTTGACGGATTTGAACGGAGTATGGATGAGCTCAATATCGAAGATATCGAATCTTTCTCGGTACTGAAGGATGCCTCTGCCACGGCAATCTACGGCTCGCGCGGTGCGAATGGGGTTATACTGATCAACACAAAAAGAGGGAATGAAGGAAAGGTGGAAGTGAATGCCAAATCGGAATATACCTGGACCACCCGTACCCGGACACCTAAATTCGTAGATGGTTTAAAGTATGCTTCCATGGCGAACGAGGCGCGTACTACCCGCAATCAAAGGCCTGTTTATTCCGATCAGGAGTTGATGATGATCGAGGAACAGTTGGATCCTGATATTTATCCGAATGTGGACTGGATGGATCTTTTATTAAAGGACGGTGCACCTACCTACCGCTCTTCCGTGAGTGTGAAAGGGGGAGGATCGAAAGCCCGGTATTATCTATCCGGAAGCTTCCTTGATGAAGGAGGAATGTATCATGTGGACAAGACGATGAAAGAATATGATACCAATGCCAATTATCAGCGTTATAACTATCGTCTGAACATGGACATGAACATAACCACCTCAACCCTTATCCAGGTAGGTATCGGCGGAGCGCTGGAAAAAACGAATCGTTCCGGCGCGGTCAGCACTGACGATATCTGGTATTCGATATTTGGCTATAATCCAATTACGATGCCGGTGATGTATTCGAACGGATATGTACCTGTCATGGTGACAGAAGGTACGATAACATCATCGTGGGAAGCTACCTATAATCCGTGGACAGCCGCTACGCAAACAGGATATTCCGAGATATGGCAAAACACCATCAATTCGAATATCACATTAGAGCAAAAGCTTGATTTCATCACTGAAGGATTGAAATTTACAGGGCGTTTCGGATACGATACGTATAATTACAATTATATACAACGCCGGAAAAACCCCGAGATGTGGAGAGCTGAACGTCAGCGTGATTCAGACGGGAGGATTGTATTTAACCGCTTGGTTCCGGAACGTTTAATGTCCCAGGGTTCTTCAGCGTCAGGCGACAGAAAGGAGTTCGTCGAAGCCGAATTGTCTTATGGGAGAACTTTCGGGGATCACAGCATTGGCAGTGTCCTCAAATATACACAAGATAATTATGTAAATACCTCCAGCATCGGTGGGGATATCATGCAAGGGATCGCCCGGCGTCACCAGGGATTGGCAGGGAATTTCTCTTATGGGTATATGAATCGCTATTTGCTTAACTACAATTTTGGGTACAACGGTTCGGAAAACTTTGCCAAAGGGCACCAATTCGGATTCTTCCCCGCTTATTCAGCCGCATGGAACATAGCGGAGGAAAGTTTTGTGAAAGACAATATCGAGTGGTTAGGCATGTTCAAGATCCGCTATTCTTACGGAGAGGTTGGTACCGACAACTCTTCTTCACGTTTTCCTTATCTGGCCGATTTTGGAAATTACAGCCGGAATACGCCTGCAGGAGATCAGGAGATATATTACAACTGGGGTGACTTGAACAGCGTATTCGGATATCCGGGTTTGACCTATACACGTGTATCTTCCAATAATGTAACCTGGGAAATTGCTAAAAAGCATGATTTGGGGATGGACTTATACCTTTGGGGTGATAAGTTCGGTCTGACAGTGGACTATTTCGATGAAAAACGGGAGGGGATCTATATGACCAGATCCTATTTACCGGATATGGTCGGTATACAGGGGCAGAATCCTTCAGCAAATGTGGGAAGTGTCAAGACAAAAGGGTTCGACGGTAACTTTAAATTTGATCAAAGGATAGGAGAGGTTGGATTGCAGGTACGAGGGAATTTTACGTATAGCAAAAACGAAATTACCGAAGCCGATGAAATGGTAAACCGTTATCCATACCTTCGTCGTACCGGATATCGTGTTGATCAGGCAAAAGGGTTGGTCGCTTTAGGCCTTTTCAAAGATTATGACGATATCCGGAATAGCCCCCGTCAGGATTTCGCCGATGCCAGGGACGTGATGCCCGGTGACATCAAATACAAGGATATAAACGGAGACGGTATTATTAACAACGATGATGTTGTACCGATTGGCGCTACCACACGGCCGAATCTGATTTATGGTCTGGGTCTATCCGCACAGTGGAAAGATTTTGACTTTAACTTGCATTTCCAGGGTGCCGGAAAATCTCATTTCTTCATCGATGGATTTACCGTTTATCCGTTCGTTAATGGAGAATGGGGGAATATACTCGAAGAGATGGCCAATTCCAACCGTTGGATTTTGGGTGTCAACGAAGATCCGAATGCCGAATATCCACGATTGAGCTATGGTGGTAACGCCAACAATTACCGTGCATCCACTTATTGGCTGCGGGATGGTTCTTATCTGCGATTGAAGACACTGGAAATGGGCTATACATTACCCAAGGTACTTACCACCAAGCTACACCTGGGTAAAGTGCGGGTACATGTTATCGGTCAAAATTTATTGACATTCTCAAAATTCAACTTATGGGATCCCGAAATGGGAAGCTCCAATGGAATGAAATATCCGTTGGGAAAAACCGTGACATTCGGATTAACCGTTAATATTTAAATTGTTCCATTCCCCATATTTTAATGAAAAAAATAATCGTATGAGAAAAAAATATATTCTATTGAGTGCTATAATCTGTCTGGGAACATTTTTCCAATCCTGTTCCGATTACCTGGATGTAGAACGCTATTTCAACGACAGGCAGGACCTGGAGCGTATATTCAACAGCAGGGATTATACCGAACAGTGGCTGGCCAACGCCTACTATCAGCTACTTTCCTTTAATCTTGAAATAGGGCATGTCCGGTTTACCCTTACCAATTACTCGGATGATATGATTTTTACGGAAGGGGGCGCCGGCATTTCTTTCTCGAACTATAAATTCGGTCAATACGGTCCGCAGTACGGAGGGAATGTCAATGCGCTTATCGCCCGTCCCTGGGATCAGTCCTACGAAGGTATCCGCCAGGCTTCCATTTTTCTGCAACATGTCCATCCGGGTGACGAAATTACCGAAGAGATGTACAGGGATCTCAAGGGACAAGCCTATTTTATTCGCGGCTACCTCTATTGGCTGTTGTTGAGGAAATATGGCCCCGTACCAATCCTGCCTGATGAAGGGCTTGATTATGAAGCGACATATTCGGATCTGGCCTATCCCAGAAATACATACGACGAATGCGTAGAGTATATCTCTGAACAGATGCTACAGGCAGCCGGACTTTTGGGAAGTGACAGAAGCAGTCTCAGTGCATCGCGACCGACAAAAGGTGCCGCGTTGGCAGTTCGTGCCAAGGCATACCTGTATGGAGCAAGCCCTTTAATGAACGGAAACCCGGAGATGGTCTCTTTTGTGGATGATCAGGGAAAGCAACTTATTGCCCAGGAATATGATGAGGAAAAATGGGCCAAAGCGGCAGCGGCAGCCTTAGATGTGATAAGATTAGACAAATATGAAATTTATGTTGCTCCCAAACGGAACAATGGGGGACTTTGGGGAGCCTATCCCAGAACAATAGAACCTCCGTATCATCCGGTATATTCGGAGAGGACCTGGAAGGAAGGCGGATGGAAGGATATTGATCCGCTGGATTCATACCGTGCTTTGTTTAACGGAGACCTTTACGTTTCCGAGAATCCCGAATTGATCTTTTCACGCGGTGATAACCAATTGAATGACGAATATGGGATACAATCCATGTCGCGCCACCAAATGCCGGTGAGTAAGGGAGGCGGATGGAATTGTCACGGTATCACCGGTAAACAATGCGACGCTTATGGCATGAATGACGGTAAACCGTTTGACCGGGCCACCAGCCTGAAAGGATTTACACAGCAAGATGGTCAATATCCCTATTTGAGAAAAGATGTATGGCTGGAATATGCAAACCGGGAACCGCGTTTTTACGCTTCGGTGGCTTTTAATGGAGCCCATTGGGCCAATACGAGTGCGACGGATCCAAATAACCGTGATTTTCAGACATTTTACTATTATGGAGAAGATGACGGGCGGAAAATAGTCAGTACAGACGACCGCTGGATACCAACCGGTATAGGGATGATGAAATACGTAAATCCGAAGGAGAGTTATAACGGCGGGACGGTATATCCTAAAGTTGATCCGGCAATCCGTTATGCCGATATCCTGTTGATATATGCCGAAGCATTGAACGAACTGACAACGACCTATCAGATTGCATCATGGGATGGGAGTGAAACTTATACTGTTTCACGGGATATAGCTGCTATGAAAGCTGCCGTACTCCCGGTACGCGTGCGTGCGGGGATACCGAATTTCGATGAAATCGGTATGGGTGACCCGTATAATGATCCTGATGAATTAAGAAAAGAGATCAAACGTGAGCGCCAGATTGAATTTTTAGGTGAAAACCAACGCTATTATGATCTTCGTCGTTGGAAAGATGCACCGGAGGAAGAAAGCCAGATGATCTATGGTTGCAACACAACCGTTCCGAAAGAATATCGCGAATTCTTCTATGAACAGGTAGTAGTGCCAAGCGTACAAACCTCATGGTCTATGAAAAAATATTTTTGGCCGATCGCTTACGATGAATTGAAAAGAAATGCCCGCCTGACTCAGGCGCCCGGATGGCCTTCCTTTGATTAATCCCGATTGAGCAATAAAAAAATAAAATAATCGTATGAAACGAGCATGATAATTTTTCACACACAAAAACATGATTATTGCGAGTTCCATACACTTTAACAAAAAAATAAAATAATCGTATGAAATATTTATATTTGACCGTACTGCTTGGTGCACTTTTCATCTTTGCCGGTTGTAATGACGAGTGGGAAGGCGAATTATATACCAGAATGGTATCATTGAAAGCACCGATCAACAGGGATGATGTGTCCGTTATTTATTTAAGATATAAACCCGATGATCAGGTAGTCACTTATAAACTTCCGGTTATTGTAAGTGGATCACGAACAAATGACCGGGATTATAACGTGCGCATTGATGTGGATAACGACACTTTAAATTTTTTGAATCACGACAAATATACAGGCCGGAGCGATTTATATTACAAACAATTGCCGGAGAATTTTTATGAATTACCATCGCAGACCTGTCATATTCCGGCCGGCAGCGACGTAGCTCACTTTGATATTAACTTTAAATTCTCCGGATTGGATCTTGTGGAAAAATGGGTTTTACCCTTGACCATCTTGCCGGATCCTTCCTATTCTCTGAACACTTATAAAGGCAGGCAGAAAGCGTTACTCTGGATAATGCCGTTTAACGACTATTCAGGTTCTTATAATGCGGGCAGTATGTATGTGTATTTTGGAGACAATACTACCAAGTATATGACAGCCAGTACCCGTGAGGCTAAAGTTGTTGATGAAAATACGATTTTCTTTTATGCCGGTATTACCGAAGAATTGGCTGAAAACAGAGGTGATTTTAAAGTTAAATGTAAATTTCAGGATCCTGACGAAGTTACGGAAATAGAAGATCCAAAAACAGGAGAAAGTACGGGGCTTTACATAAAAAGGGGTAAATTGGTATTAAGTGCTGAAAATCCGGCGTTGGAATTCGAAGTTGTAGGAGAGCCTACTTACGAAATCAAGGAAGAATTCGATATCGACCGCCCCCATATCATTAAGCGCTTCTTTACGCTGACTATGGAGTATAAGTATAAAGACAATGTTTCCAGTGAAAACATGGTATTCCCCTATAGATGTCAAGGCACCATGCTTATGCAACGTAACGTAAGCACTTTGGTTCCGGATGAAGATCAGGCTATATTCTGGTAAGCTACAGGTGTTTCTCCAAATATAATGAATATCTCTAAAGTGTCATCCTGAGGTGAATCCGAAGGATGACACTTTTGTAATACCCTGAATTTGGAACCGGTTTTATTCACCTACTTGGGGATACGAAGTTTTTCATGTAATTTTGCATCTTGTTTTAGAATAAATCGCAAGAAGCAAAGAATAACTTATATGATGACTTCCAAAGAGATTCGCCAGTCGTTTAAAGACTTTTTTCAGACCAAGGAGCACCGGATCGTACCCTCGGCACCTATGGTGATAAAGGACGATCCCACACTGATGTTTACCAATGCCGGTATGAACCAGTTCAAGGATGTTATCCTGGGAAATGCGCCGGTGAAATATCCCCGTGTGGCCGATTCGCAGAAGTGCCTGCGCGTGAGTGGCAAGCATAACGACCTGGAGGAAGTGGGACACGATACCTATCATCACACCATGTTCGAGATGCTGGGCAACTGGTCGTTCGGCGACTACTTTAAGAAAGAGGCCATCGCATGGGCGTGGGAATATCTGACGGAAGTACTCAGACTGGACAAAGAACGGTTGTATGTCACGGTGTTTGAAGGGGCTTCCGAAGAAAATCTGGAACGGGACGACGAGGCGGCTGCTTATTGGGAAGAATACCTGCCCACAGAGCGGATCATTAACGGGAACAAACACGACAACTTCTGGGAGATGGGAGATACGGGTCCCTGCGGCCCGTGTTCAGAGATCCATATCGATATACGTCCCGAAGAAGAACGAACCAAAACGGATGGACTCTTGCTCGTGAATCAGAGCCACCCACAGGTGATCGAGATCTGGAACCTGGTATTTATGCAGTATAACCGCAAGGCGGACGGATCACTGGAGCCGCTTCCGGCAAAAGTGATTGACACCGGAATGGGTTTCGAACGGCTCTGTATGGCTGTTCAGGGAAGGCTGTCGAACTACGATACCGACCTTTTCCAACCTGTAATCCGTAAAATAGGGGAGATCGGTAATGCACTATACGGGGAAGACCCTGCAAAAGATGTGGCTATGCGCGTCATTGCCGACCATCTGCGTACCATCGCCTTCTCCATTACCGACGGGCAGCTCCCGTCGAATGCCAAAGCAGGTTATGTGATCCGGCGTATCCTACGGCGCGCGGTGCGCTACGGCTACACTTTCCTGGGGATGCACGAATCGTTTATGTATAAACTGATCCCCACGCTCATTGAAGTGATGGGAGAGGCTTATCCCGAACTGGAAGTGCAGCAGACGCTCATCGAGAAGGTGATGAAAGAGGAGGAAGAGGCGTTCCTGCGAACGCTGGAGACCGGCATCCGGCTGCTGGAGAAGAATCTGCCCGAACAGGAGGGGGGGATACTGGGCGGTGAAGTGGCTTTCCAACTTTATGATACCTTTGGTTTTCCCCTGGACTTAACAGAACTGATACTGCGTGAACATGGCATGACGGTGGATGTGGACGGTTTTAATGCCGAAATGCAGAAACAGAAAGAGCGTGCACGCAATGCTGCTGCCGTGGAAACGGGCGACTGGACGAAGCTACACGACGGAGAACCCGAGTTCGTGGGGTACGACGAAACAGAAAGCACTGCACGGATCCTCCGTTACCGCGAGGTGAAGCAAAAAAACAGGAAATTTTACCAGCTGGTCCTTTCCCGCTCGCCGTTCTATGCCGAAATGGGAGGACAGGTAGGCGATAGCGGATGGCTGACGGATGAAGGAGGCGAGACGATTGATATCTTCGACACCAAACGGGAAAATAATCTTGCCGTGCACCTCACCAATAAATTACCGAATAACCCGGAGGGATTATTCACAGCGCGGATCGATACCGGGAAACGGACAGCCACCGAGTGTAACCACTCGGCCACCCATCTGATGCATGAAGCGCTCCGCACAGTACTGGGTACGCATGTAGAGCAAAAGGGATCGTATGTGTCTCCCGAACTGTTGCGGTTCGACTTTTCCCATTTCGGGAAGATGACACCCGCAGAGATCCGTGAAGTGGAGAGGCAGGTGACGGCGAAGATACGTAGTAATTTTCCTATCGAAGAACATCGCCATATACCTGTCGAAGAGGCAAAGGCCCAGGGAGCGATGGCGCTGTTCGGTGAAAAATACGGCGACGACGTACGTACCGTCCGCTTCGGGTCTTCCATAGAGCTGTGCGGAGGCACCCATATTTCCTCTACCGGGCGTATCGGTACGTTCCGCATCATCAGCGAGAGCGCCATCTCCGCGGGTGTGCGACGTATAGAAGCAGTCACTGCCAAGGGATGTGAAGATTATCTCTATGCCAAAGAAGATACATTACTCGAAATAAAGAACCTGCTTAACAACGTGCCTGACGTGATGCAGGGGATCCGGCGGATGCTCACCGACAACGAAGAGATGGCAAAAGATATACGGGAGTATATGAAAGAGAAGGCCGGACAGTTGAAACAGCGGATTATCGATAAGAAACAGGAGATCAATGGTGTGACCCTTTTCAAGGTGATCCTGCCGATCGGTACGGCTGATGTGGTGAAAGATATCGCCTATCAACTCAAAGGCCAGTTTCCTGATAAGATGATGTTTGTGGCCGGTACTGCTGCCAACGGAAAACCCAGTTTGACTGTCATGTTGAGCGACGATCTGGTTGCCGGAGGGTTCCATGCCGGGAATATGGTACGCGAAGCGGCAAGACTGATCGAAGGTGGCGGCGGCGGCCAACCTCATTTTGCTACCGCGGGAGGGAAGAACGCCGACGGGTTGATGGCAGCCGTAGAATTGATCGTGCAGAAGCTGAATGATTATTGAATTCAATGTGACAATGTGAATAATATGCCAATATGAAAAGAAGATAGTGTGCTTCGCACGATAAAAGATATGCACTTCGTGCAATAGAACTGACTTTTCACTACAACCGTATAAGTTCCAGCACCCGCTTCCACGTTCCAGGGTGTTGTTTTGTGAACCGGTGTACTTTGCGGTCCCGCTGGGTGGTTTTCCACCACTGGCGCCAGTAAAGGGTAAAATAGAAGGTGAGCGGCATCAGCATAAAATAACCGAGCGCCAGCAGCCAGTTCTTTGTAACGGCGCCGACGATAAGCGACTGTATCAGGTCGAATACAGGGATAAAAAAGAGTCCCGACGCATATCTTGCCGAAGGGATAAACTGTTTGTCCTTGAACAGCCCCGACAGTTTTTTATTAATCAGGATAGGAAAGATGCCGTTCAGGAATCCGAAGAGCGCCACCGGAGCCGTAAGGATAAGGGCCGTGAAACGGGCGAAGAGGTTTCCTGCGGAGAAGGGCATCCACAGGCGGTCTTTTGAAGTGAGGCCGTGTTCTTTCAATAGGCGGCGGGCTTCACGGAAACCGGCCGTTTTTTGGTCGAACACCCCGCGACTGCTGTGGTATAGTTCATCCAGTATTTTCACGATATAAAGCGCTGCCTGCAGAAAATCGTCTTTCCTTTCGGAGAATTTTTCCTGGGCGATGCGGTCGCCGTTCCAGTCGATCGCATGGCAATATTCTTCATAAAACTCATCATTCCATATATCTACCACCATCGACTTGAGCCGGTTTTCCAGTTCCTGCCTCAACTGATTGATCGCCAGAACGGGATTCTCATGATAGATATCTTTGTAATCGGAAACCTCAATAGGGGTGCCGAAAGTGACATAGGCATCCGATAAGAAACCGAAGATATCCCTGTAGTAGATAGATACGGGCACGATCTGGCTCCGGAGTTGAAAGTCGACGGATGCTTCGGTGGGCAACACGATGCGCGCGACAGCTTTTTGTATGGGTAGCAATGACTGTTTCGGGTTGTGCCTGGCTTCGGGGAAGAGCGCGATCGGGTTATTCTTCCTGAGGATATGGGCGGCATTGTCGAATATTTCGTTGTTCCTGTCCAGATTGTCTTTGCCGTCGCGGATGCGGAAGACCGGCATAATACGCATTCCTCTCAGCAGCCATGCCATAAACTTCTGTTTGAATATATCGGCACGGGCCAGAAAGACAATCTGCTTCCGGTGATAACTGGAGAAAACCAGCATCAGTGCATCTATTAATGCATTCCGGTGGTTGGGAGCGAAGATAACGGGTCTATTCTTCGATACATTTTCCTTTTTCCCGACAAATACAAGCTTCCTGAAATTCAATCTTAGAGCGGTATTCACAGGAATCTTGGTCAAAGTATAGCGAAAATCGTAACGGTATATCATATATTGGGTGTTTCATTAAAATTGGACTATTTCTTGCAACGACATAATCCAAGCAAGCTTGTCTTCTGTTCGTATCGCTTAACGAAATAGTTGGTTTGAACGATGTTATCGGGGTAATACGGCTGGTTCTAATGAGCGTCTTCTCCAGTAAAAAGCCAGCAGGAGTCCGGCAACGATATGCCATATGCCCCACCATGCAGCGATAAATGCCATCCCTCCCAAATGCAGTTCGGGCGGAAATATCCGTGGGTTGAAGATCAACGCAAGTCCCAGTCCTGAGTTCTGGATACCGGTCTCTATGGAGATGGTTCTGCAATTGACTTCACTTACTTTCAACGATTTCGGTAATAAATATCCGCTTAGGAAAGCCAACCCATTGTGAATGAGCACAAGAAAGAATATCAGATGGATATACCGGAGAAACAGGTTGAAGTTTCCCGCCAGCGCAGCCACGATAAAACCAACAAAAAAGATGATGGAAGCGGCCTGTACCGGTTTATCCACCTTTCTTGTAAATTTCGGGAATTTCATTCCCACGAACATCCCTAAAAGCACGGGTATACCGAGAATCAGGAAGACAGTCCGGAACATCTCTGCCGGATCGATCGAGATGGGTACCAACAGGGGTGAATGTTTTGCGTAGAGCCCGCCCCAGAAGGCGAAGTTGAACGGTGTCATAAAGAGGCTCATCACCGTGGTGATGGCGGTAAGACTGACCGACAGCGTGATGTTCGACTTCGATATGGAGGAGATCAGATTGGATACATTGCCGCCGGGACAGGCCGACACCAATATCATTCCCAATGCGACGGAGGTACTGGGGCGCAGGATGATCACCAACAGGTAGGTAAGTGCCGGAAGGGCCATGTATTGCGCAATGACGCCCAATAATACCGGTTTAGGATTGAATACCAGTATTTTAAAATGCTGCGGTTTAATGCTGAGTGCTACGCCGAACATAATAAAGGCGATGGCGATATTCATCAGGTTGACACTCTCCTGGTTAAAGTTCAGCCGGATCGTGTCGAGTTGTTCCAGATTCCCGAAAAGGGACAATAATGGAGTAAATTGCATTGGATGACTGATTGATTTTAAGATGCAAAGTTAGCATTTCCTGTAAGAAATACTAACTTTGTAAAACTTCTAAACAGAATTTCTATGAGTACACCTCTTGCCGAACGGCTCCGGCCGCAACACCTTGATGAACTGATCGGACAATCGCACCTGATCGGTAAGGGGGCGGTATTGCGTCGGATGATCGACTCGGGAAGAATACCTTCCATCATCTTCTGGGGGCCTCCCGGTGTAGGTAAGACCACCCTTGCGAATATCATTGCCAACACGCTGAAGGCTCCTTTCTACCGGCTGAGCGCTATCAATTCCGGCGTGAAGGATGTGCGTGAAGTGATTGAAAAGGCAAAAAACAACCGTTTTTTCGAAACCTCGGCCCCCATTCTTTTTATCGACGAAATTCACCGGTTCAGTAAGTCACAACAGGACTCTCTGCTGAATGCTGTGGAGACAGGCATTGTCACACTGATCGGCGCCACGACTGAAAATCCTTCGTTCGAGGTGATCCGCCCGTTGCTATCCCGCTGCCAGGTATATGTGCTGAAACCCCTGGAAAAGCGGGAACTGGAGCAACTGTTGCACCGTGCGCTCACGGAAGATCTTATCCTGAAGGAAAAGAAAATAGACATCAAAGAGACGGACGCGCTGTTCCGTTTCTCGGGCGGGGATGCCCGCAAACTGCTCAATATCCTGGATCTGACGGTGGCTTCCGACAGCGATGAGGAGATCGTGGTCACCGACAAAATGGTGACCGAGCGGCTGCAGGAGAATCCGGCTGCATACGACAAGGGAGGGGAGCTGCATTATGATATTATCTCCGCCTTCATCAAATCCATAAGGGGTAGTGATCCCGATGCGGCGATCTACTGGCTGGCCCGGATGGTGGCGGGAGGGGAAGACCCCAAGTTCATCGCCCGCAGGCTGGTTATCTCAGCCGCCGAGGATATCGGTCTGGCGAATCCCAATGCGTTGTTGCTGGCCAATGCCTGTTTCGAAACGTTACAGAAGATCGGTTGGCCGGAAGGGCGCATCGTATTGGCAGAAACGACTATCTATCTGGCTACCTCCTCTAAAAGCAATTCGGCCTATCTGGCCATTGACAGTGCCCTCGCGAAAGTGGAGCAGACCGGCAACCTGCCCGTGCCGCTGCATCTGCGTAACGCTCCCACCTCGCTGATGAAGGAACTCGATTACGGAAAGGAGTATAAGTATGCGCACGACTATGAAAATAATTTCGTGAAACAGGAATATCTTCCCAAAGAATTGAAAAACAGTCGTTTCTGGAAGCCTCAGCCCAATCCCTCCGAATCGAAAATAATGGATTGGATGAAAAAATTGTGGGGAGAGAAAAAATAATGCAGTCACAACCGGAGAAAGTCACCTTCCTACCTTTCCACCTTCCCACTTTAATTTAGTACCAATTAGCACCCGTGTCGTACGGCGAGTTTCGTTCTTCCCATTTCAAATCCTGCAATAGCGAAGAGTTGGCGCGTATGGTAAAGTTATAGGATTTATAGGGACCGATAGGAATAAAGCTCGCGGACATGCTCCAGCAATGCAAATCCCGGGTAAGCGTACAGTTGATATTGGTAAATTTCTTCTGATCGAAATTATAATCAGTATTAAAAGTGAAGTTCCAGTTCTTGGTGGGCTGGATGGAGCCGCTCAGGCCGAAATTATGGGTGAGGCTCCCCTGGTATTCCAACCGTTCCTTGTCGAAAGTCCCATACCCGTATCGCAGTGAGTAGTTGAACGAGATATTCCAGTTCACCGCGTTTTTCAGGTAGCCGTCGCTGTCGAACTCTCCCATGGAGTTATCGGACTGATCGAACGAGCTTCTTTTTTCGGCTTCTTCATACGGGTTCGCCCCCATTGTGCCGTCGTCCGGCAAGTTGCCTTCCGGATTGGGGTTATTCTCGTTTTCATCGGGATCCTTGTCATCGCCGCCGAACCATTTTTTGAAAGTATCCTGATTCAGGGAATAGGAAAAGGAAGTGCCGGTATTCCTCAGTTTACCGAATCCTTTGCCGTTGAGTATCCTGAGTTTGTCTACCCTGCGGGGAGATCCGTTGTGATCCAGTTCATAGAGGTAGGGATCCCAGGTGGCATTCAGACTGAGGGTGTATGATTTGGAGAGTTTCAGGCGGATATTAGAATTGATGTCACTCCACTTCATGGAGTCGGCCATCATGTTGTAACTGAAATTGATCCCCAGGTCATCGATCAGACTGATCTTCCGTACTCCCGTAGAATCATTATCGCTCCGTACCTTCATTTCAAGATTGTTCTTGAAATCGAAGCCGATGCTTCCGCTTTTCCCGGTGGGAGCAGTTCCGAACATCATGGATGAGTAGGGTGAATAGGTGTATTCCACATCTTCGCCATACTCGTTCCTGTAGGTGTATGTCTCGTAAAAATTGTATCTCGGGTCGCCGAAGTCCGGACGGTAACTCAGGCTGATACTGGGAGAAAATACATGCCGGATCGCCTGGACCTTATCCCCGAATATCTTCCAGGGGGTGTACATCCCGTAGATTTTTGTCTGTGCGCTGAGCGAGGTACTGTAATCATACACACGCTTCAATCCGTGTATGGTATCCACGGCTACATGCCTCTTGGCAACGGGATCCCAGGCCTGTTTATGCGCGCCTGTGTACCAGCGTTCGGTGTAATTAAACGATGGAGATATCTGAATGAAGTCGAACAGGGTAAAAGTAGCGCTCACGGGAATGTTATGGCGCATGCCGTTTGTCCAGTCGTGTATAAGGTTTGCTTTCAGGAACCGGTCTTCTTTGGTGGTGATGGAGTTGCGGAATTCACCGGAATAGCTCATCGATATTTTTTCGTACCATTGTTCGCTGCCCGCCGCGTTTTTTCTTTTGAAGGGATAGATACGGCTCATGTTGGCGGAGAGGTTGGGCAGCGTGGCGGCAATCGTGGAGTCGCGCGACACCTGGTTGATACTCATGGTGGCCGAGAGGCTCCAGGGTGAATCGGGGAAACGCTGTGTGATGTTCACACTGGAGCTTTTGGTGTTGTTGGAAGCTTCCCGTGAGTAGAGGCGGCTGAGGTCCCTGTGGTTGTTCCTGCTGGTGGAGAAGTTTACACTCGCCGAAAGGGTTCGGTACATGTTGTTTTTTGGATCCTGTGAATGGGTCCAGTTGATGCGGAGGTCTTTCGCCACGGAATAGGCTTCGGGCACCACATCCTTGAGTTCTTTTTCTCCTGTGACCGTGTTGAGGTAATATACATTTAAGTTACCGGAGTATTTGTACCGTTTACGGTAGTTTGAACGTGCGCCGATTCCCCAGGAACCTTTTGTGTAGAGTTCTCCCGTGACGGCAAGATCGACATAGTCACTCAGCGCGAAATAGTAGCCGCCGTTCTGAAGATAGAAACCCCGGGTCATCTCATCGCCGTAGCTCGGCATGATGATCCCCGACGAATATGTTTTTGTAAAAGGGAAGAAAGCGAAAGGCAGTACAACGGGAAAGAGGGGTACGTCGGCCACCACCAGCCATGCGGGGCCGGTAACGACATCCTTTTCGGGGCGCACCTTTGCTTTCGACAGGTTCAGGTAGAAGTGGGGGTGATCATGCTGATCGCATGTGGTATATTTCGCATTCCGCATGTAGAAAGAGTTGTCGGCGTTCATCTTCGCCTCATTGGCTACGATGTGCCCCTCTCCCTGCTGCGTGATCACGTTGTTGATAAATGCTTTGCGGGTATCGAAATTGTAGCGCACTTTCTTCATCTCGTACTCCATTCCTCCTTCCGAAAAAACAGGGTAACCGAACTCTTTCCCCACCGAATCAAGTCCGAAAGTGGAAGAAATAATACTACTGTCTAGATCCATGGTGATGAACTCTCCTTTGATGGCCAGATTGCCGTACTTGACGTCGGCATCTCCGTAGAGGTAACCCCTATTGTTGGCAGTGAATACCATGGAGTCCTGTGCCGTATAAAATACGGAAGTTTCCAATACCTGTTTTGTAGAGAGGGTGTCTTGCCGTTCCGCGGTTCCGACGGAATCGGAGGGGGCAACGGGAGACAGGCTGTCTGCCGGAAGGACAGGAGGAGTGAGGGGCGGCCGTTGTCTTGTGGTATCGGCTACAAGCGACAATTTTGTGGTATCGGGTCCGGTCAACTGCCTTGTGGTGTCGGTAAGGAGGGTTTCCACCCCGATATTCTCTTTCCCGGTCGTTGTGGGGAGCGATCTTTCCGGAAGCGCCATGCCTTGTTCCATGGTATCGGGAGAGATTGATCCCGGTGCTGCAGTCCGGCCGGTATGATCTGTCGCCACCATTGTCCTATGGACAGAGGAGCATTGTAAAAAGGAGACCAGAACAAAAAAAAGATATATATATCGAAATGGTTGCCTCATGCGAAAACAGCAGTTAGCGTATGGTTTTGAACGCAAAACTACACATTATTGAATTAATTCGCAGCAAAAATAATAAAAAGAAACTTAAGACTGGCCGATTAGCTTCTTTTTAAACCTATCGAAGTCATTAGGTAAGGGAAGTGATTGTTTTTTGTGCTGCATAAAAGCGGCCAGGGCATCCGGTATCCGCACGGGGACTCCGGTACATGCTTCGACCGTTTCCCCGAATTTGGCCGGATGTGCGGTGGCAAGGAAAATCCCTGTTTCGTCGGTCTTTTTCCCCTCTTTCAGCGCCAGGTAGGCGCATGCTCCGTGCGGGTCGAGCAGGTAGCCCGATTGCAGGTAGACATGCTTGATGGCCGTGCTGATCTCCTCATCACTGTACTTGTAAGATGAAATGTCGTTAGTGATCGCTTCGTGCACATGTCCGTAGAGGTCGAGAATACGGTCGAAATTACTGGGAGCTCCCACATCCATGGCGTTGGCAATAGTTTGCACCGACGCTCTTGGGGTATACTGTCCGGTTTGGATATATTCCCTGAAAACATCGTTCCGGTTGTTGGCGGCGATAAATCGGCCCACCGGCAATCCCATTCGTTTGGCGAAAAGTCCTGCGGTGAGGTTCCCCAGATTACCGCTCGGCACGGAAATCACCGTCTTTCCGGCCTGTACCTGTCGTACCAGTTGTGCATAAGCCCAGAAGTAATAGAATGATTGCGGCAGGAATCGCGCCACGTTGATAGAGTTGGCCGAGGTGAGTTTCAGCCGGGTGTTCAGCTCCTCATCCATAAATGCCGACTTCACCAGCGTCTGGCAGTCGTCGAACGTGCCATCCACCTCCAGCGCAATGATGTTTTGTCCCAGGGTGGTGAACTGCGCCTCCTGCATATCGCTCACCTTTCCCGAGGGATACAATACGAACACCCTGATCCCCTCCATGCCCAGAAAGCCGTTGGCGACAGCGCTGCCGGTGTCGCCCGAGGTGGCCACAAGCACATTCACCTCTTCCTGACGCTCCTGGACGAAATGGGAGAGCATCCGTGCCATAAAGCGGGCACCCACATCCTTAAAGGCAAAGGTAGGGCCATGAAACAGTTCCAGTACATAAATCCCCTCTTCCACTTTTTTGAGTGGTATCTCAAAATTCAATGTGCCGGCGACAATGGTATCCAGTTTTTCTTTCCCGATATCCTCCCCAAAAAATGCTTCGGCAACGGTTTTGGCGATCTCCTGTAGTCCGAGATCCCCGATCTCACTGAAAAAGTTTCCCGGGAGCCGCCCGATCCTTTGGGGCATATAAAGCCCCCTGTCCGGGGCCAGCCCTTTTACAACCGCTTCCTGCAGGGAAGCAGTGGGCGCTTTTTTATTTGTACTATAATAGAGCATATTGTGTAGAATCAAGAACAAACCACCTAACCACCTTTCTCAAAAATTGCTTTCATAAATTGATCGCCATAAAGGAGCCCGTAACTCCCTTCTCTCGCGGCAAATTCATCATACACCTGTACGCTGTCAGGCTTGATATCCCTGTGATAGATAAGGAATGGAATAGCCTCGCGTGTATGCGTCCGTATGGCGCAGGGGGTGGGGTGATCGGGCAGGATAGCGATAGTGACCGGTTCGTCCCATTGCGCGGTCTCTTCATAGATAGTCTTTACAATACGCGCATCCAGATACTCGATAGTCTTCACCTTTAACGGCACATCTCCTTCATGTCCCGCTTCGTCGCTGGCTTCTATATGCAGATATACAAAATCTTTTTCCTTCAGCGCTGTGAGGGCAGCCTGCGCTTTCCCTTCATAATTGGTGTCGTAAAGACCGGTGGCCCCCTCTACCATGATCACTTCCAGTCCGGCATAGACACCGATCCCCCTGATCAGGTCTACCGCTGAGATCACGGCGCCGCTTTTGACCGGGAACATCTCATTGAGGGGTTTCATTCTGGGTCGGAAACCGGGCGACCAGGGCCAGATACTATTAGCCGGGGCTTTTCCTTCCGCTATCCTTTTTTTGTTGACAGGATGATCATCCAGTATCTCCTGCGACGCCAGGATCAGCCTGTTCAAGGCTTCCGCGGTCGGTTTTGCTTCTTCTCTGCCGGGTTGGATGAGGTGTGGACGGAAGGGTTGTTCCGGAATATCGTGGGGCGGGGTGCACCGGAGTTGTTTATCCCCACCTTTCATTTTTAGCAGATGTCGGTAGGAGACACCCGGATGAAAGCTGAAGATATCGTTTCCCAGCTTGTTGTCAAGGAATCGGATCAGTTCGGCCGCTTCGGGAGTAGAGATATGTCCCGCCGAATGGTTTTTCAGCAGATCCCCTTCCAGGCAGACCAGATTGCAGCGCATCGCCATCTCTCCCGGCAGGATATCCACGCCCATACTGGCCGCTTCCAGCACGCCGCGCCCCTCATATACGGCAGGGACGTCGTATCCCATGACCGAGAGGTTGGCGATCTCGCTTCCCGGTGCGAATCCTTCGGGAACAGTGTGTAGCAATCCATTCCTGCCTTTTCGTGCCAGCAGATCCATATAGGGTGTGGCGGCCGCCTGTAGGGTGGTTCTGTTTCCCAATGCGGCAACGGGTTCATCGGCCATGCCGTCGCCAAGGATGATAATGTACTTCATTTTATTTTCAATAAAATAGATATTTTCTCGCCATGACAGAAGATAAGTAAACTTACCTTCTGTTTATTTGGCTTATCGAAAATATTCATTACCTGATATTTGCAATTGAGATGATATCCGAAAATACGCCTGCCGCCGTTACGCCGGCTCCGGCGCCATATCCTTTGATCACCATGGGGTATTCGTTGTAACGCTCAGTGGTGATCATGATGATATTGTTGCTACCTTCCAGGTCGTAGAAAGGATGCCCCTGTTCCACTTCCCGCAGACCTACTTCACACTTGCCGTTGTCATACGACCCTACGAACCGGAGCCGTTTCCCTTCTTTCGCCAGTTCTTGCCGGCGGGCTTCGAATGATGCGTCCATCTCGGGGATGGTTTGCCAGAACGCTGCAAGCGAACCGTCAAAATATTTCTGGGGTACGAAGAGATTTTTCTTTACATCCGACTGATTTACGCAGGCCCCCGCTTCGCGGGAGAGAATCACCAGCTTCCGCGTGACATCCAGTCCGCTCAGGTCTATCCGTGGGTCAGGTTCGGCGAACTTAGCCTCCACTGCCATTTGAATGGCCTTACTGAAGGGAATCTTTTCACTGAGCGTATTAAAGATAAAATTCAACGTACCGGAGAGTACCGCTTCCAGCTTTACGATCTTATCGCCGGAATTGGTCAGTGAATTCATTGTGTTGATAATGGGAAGCCCTGCTCCCACATTCGTTTCGAACAGGAATTTCACTCCTGCTTTGCGGGCGGTTTCTTTCAGGTGGCGATAGCTGTCGTAATCGGACGAAGCGGCTATCTTATTGGCGGTGACCACCGAAATATTCTTCGCCATCAGTTCGCCGTATAGCTTCGCGATGTCGGGACTTGCCGTGCAATCGACAAATACGGAGTTGAAGATGTTCATTTTAAGGATCTCATCCCGGATCCGTTCGGGTGAGCTCTGCACACCGTTTGTCATCAGGTTATCGAAATATCCGTCCAACGGGATTCCTTGGCGGGTGAACAGCGCCTTGCGTCCGTTGGCAATACCTACTATATTGATCCTTAGCTTGTTCTGTTCCTTGAGTGTGCTTTGCTGCCGTCTGATCTGCTCCAGCAGGTTGCCGCCCACCGTACCGGTGCCGACGATAAAGAGGTTTAATTCCTGATAAGGTGACAGGAAGAAGGAGTCGTGGATGACGTTAAGGGATTTTTTGAGATCGGATTTGGCGATTACGCAGGAGATATTGGTCTCACCTGCTCCCTGGGCCAACGCCACAATGCTGATACCGTTGCGTCCCAAAGCGCCGAAGAATTTTCCGGCAATGCCGGGTACATGCTTCATGTTCTGCCCGACGATGGCGATGGTCGCCAGGTCATATTCCACTATGATATCGTTGATGCTTCCCATCCCGATCTCATGGGCAAACTCTTTCCTGAGTACTTTCTGTGAAAGGGATGCATCCTGTGAACGCACTCCGATGGAGGTGCTGTTCTCCGATGAGGCCTGTGAAACGATAAAGACGCTGATGCCGTTATCGGCCAGCGCGGAAAAGATACGTTTATTCACGCCGATCACACCTACCATGCCTAGTCCCTGGATGGTGATCAACGCAGTGTCGTTGATCGATGAGATCCCCTTGATAATCTTGCCGTTCCGCGTGGGCTGGATATTTCGAATAAGCGTACCTTCCGCTTCGGGACGGAATGTGTTTTTGACATATATGGGGATATTCTTGTGATAAACAGGGAAGATGGTGGGAGGATAGATCACCTTCGCCCCGAAATTGGTCAGTTCAATGGCTTCGGTGAATGACAACTCCTCAATGACATACGCCGAATTGATGATCTTCGGATCGGCCGTCATAAATCCGTCTACGTCTGTCCATATCTCCAGCAGGGAGGCATCCATCGCTGCCGCGATGATCGCGGCCGTATAGTCCGACCCTCCCCGTCCCAGATTGGTGATATCATTATTGTCGTTGCTCGACGATATAAATCCGGGGACGACGGCTATATGAGGCGGCGGCATTTCGGAGAATGTTTTACGTATCAGTTCGTTCGATCGTGCCAGGTCGGGAATATGATTATGGAATTGTTTATCGGTCTTGATGAATTTCGTGGCGTCATACAGTTGTGACCTGTCGACCACCTTGCTGATGATCAGCGAAGAAAGGCGCTCGCCGTAGCTGACGATCTTGTCGGAGGTCTTCTGTGACAGGTCACCGATAAGGAATACCCCCTGAAGGATATTACGCAACTCCTCGAACAATTGCTGTGTTTTTTGTTTTATCTCCTCCTTATCGATCGGAGAAGTCACCATCTTTTCGATCAGCTTCTCATGCCGGCCGATTATTTCGTCGATCAGCGGTTTATAACCGGGATTCCCGTTCAATGCGAAATCCGCGGCCAGTAGCAGGCGGTCTGTTACGCCGGCCAGCGCCGAAACCACCATAATGACAGGCTCTCTTTCTTTTTCTATGATCTCCTTAACTTGTTGTAAGCTCTCGGGATCCCCTACGGATGTCCCTCCGAATTTCATCACTTTCATACGATGAAGGCTGATTTTACCGTAATACTAAACGGTGTATAGTTGTTAAAAATGTTGATTTGACGTGATGTCCGGCCGATTCGCCGGGCAAGCAGTGTTTGCTTACGGATGTGAAAATTTGCATAACCCCCTAAGGGGTCATGGCTATTGTAGTGGGAGTATAGGCGTATGTTGAATACAATTTCTGCATTGCAATGCATGTGAATTTGCTGCAAAGATAGCGGAATAATTGATAAAATGAAACGAAAATGCAGAAAAGAAAAAAAATAATTATTCCGGCTCTTTTCCATTCATCCGGGATGTAAGAAATTTTTTGCTGTGGAAATAATGCTTATTTTTGCCTGTTGTAATCTCAGACCCCGGCAGGATGATCTTATCCCTCGGATATATTTAAATGCCGGCAGAAAAATAGTTCCTATGAAGCAAGCAATCCTTTTCGTCATTTTCTTCCTCGTCGCATTCAATTCAATCTCTCAGGAGAGATCCTTTTTTGAAAACCCCGTTATTCGGGGGGATATGGCCGATCCTTCCATTATCAGGGTGGGAAATGTCTATTATGCAACCGCTACATCGTCCGAATGGGCTCCTTTTTACCCGGTATTTACATCGACAGATATGATCAACTGGGAACAAACGGGACATATTTTCGACGGCAAGCCGGAATGGACTTCCCATTCGTTCTGGGCTCCGGAGTTGTTTTATCACAATAATACAATGTACTGTTACTATACTGCCCGGAGAAAATCGGACAATATCTCCTATATCGGGGTCGCCTCGTCCGAAGGGACCTCCCTCCTGTTCAAGGATCACGGGCCTATTGTGGAACTGGGTACCGAAGCCATCGATGCATTTGTGTTTGATGACGACGGACAGCTATACCTGACCTGGAAGGCATACGGCCTCGACCGGCGTCCCATAGAACTGCTGGCTAGCCGGCTGTCGGATGACGGGTTGCGGTTGGAGGGAGAACCGTTTTCATTGTTAAAGGATGATGAGGGGATCGGCCTGGAAGGACAGTATCATTTCAGACAGGGGGATTATTATTATATCCTCTATTCCGCGAAGAGCTGTTGCGGTCCTTCGAGCGATTATGACGTGCGGGTTGCCCGCGCCGGACATTTCAGAGGACCCTATGAAAAATATGAAGAAAACCCCATTCTTTCCGGAGGTGAGGGGGATTATATTTCCTGCGGACACGGCACGGCGGTGGTCACCCCCGAAGGGCGGGTATTCTATTTGAGCCACGGATACCAGAAGGGTGACGCATTCTTCTTAGGACGGCAACCCATTCTGCATGAGTTGGAGACAACTGATGACGGTTGGGTTAGGTTTACAACCGGGAAGCAGGCCGTGAACAGGCAGCCTGCAACGTTTGTGAATACTGGGCAGAAAGAGGTGACCGATTTCGAGGATGATTTTTCCGGTAAAGCGCTGAAAGTGGACTGGACATGGAATTATCCTTATGCGGATATGGATGCGGCGCTGAACAACGGAAAACTGATATTGACCGGGAGGCCGGCAGCCGGAAATAAGTACGGAACAGCCCTTTGTCTGCGCCCGCAGACAACGCATTATACCTATAAGACAAAGATCAGTAATGTTAATGAGAGCTTCAAAGGGTTGACCATGTACGGGGATGATAAGAATCTGGTCGCTATCGGAATCACGGGCGACCGTATCGAGGTGAGATCGGTGAGAGAGGGCGCCGGATCGGTTCTTTTTCAGACTGTTTTCGATAAAGGAAACCCTTATTTTAAGATCGATGTGGAGAGGGGATGTTTCCTTTCCTTCTTTTACAGTGAAGACGGGAAATCCTGGATCCCCGTGAACGATACTCCCTTGGACGGAGCCTTCCTGGTGCGATGGGACAGGGTGGCCCGCCCCGGCCTGATCCATATCGGAGAAGCCGAAGCGCCTGCGGTGATCGATTACTTTCTGTTGAAGAACGGGAACAATCGGCGTTAGCAGCATTCATCTTTTTTATCTTTGTATGTTCTTTCTGAAAAACAATTAATTATTTTATTGATAATGAATATTTCCTCAACCCTTTTCCGATTAATACTGTGTATACTGATAGGATTGCCGGTTTTAGGCCTTAACGCATGCGAAGGCAAACGACCGAAAAAAGAGTGTCTCACTTTCAAAGAGATGCAGGACCCGACAAACGACACGTTGTCCAACTGGTCGGGTGTGGCCGCGGGCTTACAGGCTTCGTTTATTTCGATTGACGATAAACTGTCGAAATCGGTAGCGCCCCAGGTATCTCTCAATAAGAGCGTAACGGTTACCGGCTGGAAGGGAGAAAAAGTGTCGGCCCAACTGCTTTTATGGTCTGCCGGGGATATTAATCAGGTGGAGTGTGAATTCAGTGATTTTAAGGCGCCAGGGAGTAAACTGCCGGCATCCGTCGCGCAGGCCCGGTTTGTCTGTTACGTGATGACCGATGAGTTCGGTCCCGGTTGCGGCCACCGCAAACCGGAAGATTTTCCGGCATCGCTGGCGCCGGACATGCTGGACAATGTGGAGTGTTTTGATATGGAAGCCAAAACTACACGGCCGGTGTGGCTCACATTCAACATCCCTTCCGATGCCGTTGCCGGGAACTATAAAGGCAAACTGAAAGTGTATGCCGAAAATCAATCCGTGCAGAGTTTTGAAATTGAACTGGATGTGGTGGATCAGGTGCTGCCCGAACCGTCGGAGTGGCTCTATCACCTCGATCTGTGGCAGCACCCCTCGGCCGTGGCACGGGTGCACAATCTGGAAGTGTGGAGCGACGCCCATTTCGAGCAGATGAAACCGTTAATGAAAATGCTGGCCGATGCGGGACAGAAAGTGATCACCGCTACCTTGAACAAGGATCCGTGGAACAATCAATGTTACGACGCGTATGCCGATATGATCGTCTGGACGAAAAACAAAGACCGGAGCTGGACTTTCGACTATACCGCTTTCGACAGATGGGTGCAGTTTATGATGGATCTGGGCATCGACAGGATGATCAACTGTTACTCGTTGCTCACCTGGAATAATCAACTGAATTATAACGATGAGGAGAAAGGGGAAGTAGTTACCGTAGAACTGAAAGCCCAATCGAAAGAATACGCGGAGTTATGGAGCGTGTTCCTGGAAGATTTTACCCGGCACCTCCAAGGCAAAGGGTGGCTGGAAAAAACGAATATAGCCATGGATGAACGGGCCCCGGCCGATATGCATGCCGCCTTGAAGGTATTGGAAAATGCCGCTCCCGAATTGGGCGTCTCCCTGGCGGATAATCATAAAAGCTACAAGGAGTACCCGTGGATAAAGGATATTTGTGTGGGAGCCGGTAATAAGGTAACCAAAGAAGAGATCGCTGCGCGAAGAGCCAAAGGGTTGATCACCACCTATTATGTGTGCTGTGGTGATAAATTCCCCAATACATTTACCTTCTCCGCACCGGCAGAATCGGTCTATGCCGCGTGGCATGCGACGGATTCCTGCGTTGGTCTTATAACTCGTGGGTTGAAAATCCGCTGACCGATTCGCGTTTCAGGACATGGCCGGCAGGCGATACTTATATGGTTTACCCCGATGCGCGAAGTTCTATCCGCTTCGAACGGATGGTGGAAGGGATCCAGGATGCAGAGAAGATCCGTGCGTTGCGTAAAAAGTATACGGAGGACAATACACCCGAATCCCTGGCTAAACTGAAGCAACTGGAAGAGGCGATCGAATATTTCAATACGAGGGAGCCTTTCGCCGACTGGCAGGATAGACTGAATGATGCCAAGAAATTATTGAATTGAAACAAAAATCATGAGAAAGAAGGTACTTTTTTTTATCTCTTTGGTTTCCACGCTCTTTCTTCTCTATTCCTGCAATGGAGAGAAGAAAGAGTGGCGGTTGGTCTGGGAAGAGAATTTCGACTATGAAAATCTTTCCGGGGCCGAAGTATTGTGGTCTAAAATTCCGAGAGGGAGCTCCGATTGGAATAAATTCATGACGGATAATGACTCCTGCTTTGCTTTCCGGAACGGCAATCTTGTACTGAGAGGAATTCCGAATACCCTACAGCCCGACGATACGGCAAAAGTGCTCACCGGAGGTGTCTGGACAAAAGGAAAAAAGGCTTTCAGCAATGGAAGGATGGAATTCCGGGCTAAATTCGAAGAGGCGCAAGGTGCGTGGCCTGCTATCTGGATGATGCCGGAAGGAAGGGCATGGCCTCAGGGTGGTGAGATAGACGTGGTAGAGCACCTGAATTTTGATTCTATTGCCTATCAGACTATCCATACACCCTTTACACTGGCCGGGAAAGAAGGGCCACAGCGCTCTGCCACGCACCCTATCCACCGGAATGATTACAATATCTATGCGGTGGAGCTTTATCCGGACAGCCTGCGTTTCTTCATTAACGATGAACTCACTTTCTGTTATCCCAGGGTGGAAGAACTCGGAGAGGAGCAGTTTCCTTTTAAGGACGATTTCTATATCCTGATCAGTAATCAGGTAGGTGGAAGCTGGGTCGGTAAATACGATATGGAACAGCTTCCCATGGATATATACATAGACTGGATCCGCTTCTATCAACAGTAGGTATTACTTCAGTTCCCCCGCTTCCCAGATTCGGTATTGTACGGAAAAATTGCCTTTTTTGGGAACAAACACCACTACCGGCAGGCGGCTGTTATAATCCATCAGGTGGGTGGCGCCGGTCATAAATTCGGTCCGACGGGTATTATCGGGACAGGCCATCCGCGTAGAACGGATATTCCCGTCCGAGTCGAAAACCAGGTAACTGTAACCCCACCCCTCGATATTTTTCTCGACGAATGTACCCATCAATCCGTGCAGATTACAGTCTACCTCCGTGGTAACGCCGGGAATGATTTCCACTTTATGTTCTTTCTGCGAATTTTTTATTTCGGGTAAGAACAAGATATAGCGGTCGTATCCTTCCTGTGATTCGGGATATGCTTTCAGCGCACCGGTAGCTTCCGTTTCAAGGGTGTAATTGAGGTCTTTGCCCATTGCATAAGAAGGCGAGGAGTTCCAGTGGCGGTATTTTATCTCTATCCCTTCCGGAGCATATACTACCGGTGGAATTGCATCCTTGCTGTCGATAAAAATACTTTTTCCCCGCACGAATTCCGTACGTTTGATGTTATCGGGGCAAGCCATCAATGTGGAGACCGCTTCCCCGTTCGACTCAAAAACATAGTAACGGTTACCGTCACTGAGTTCCCTGTTTTCAAATTCACCCATCAATGAGTGGTGGTTGCAATCCACTTCCATCTTTTTACCGGGAATAATCTCTATTTTTACCGGCTGGTCAGCGGATCCTTTTTCCGGGATTGCAACGGATAATAACGTATGTGCCTGGTATCCGTCCAACGTGTGTGTCGGTGTTCCATTGTTCATTGATCCTGTTTTTTTACTTCCGCAAGCAGCGGAAAAGAATGTGATCAACAATAGGACGGCGAGTTGTTGTTTTATAAAAGTAACTTTCATAATGATATTAATATTTGTGTGTATGGAAAGTCGATGTCATTCATTATGCGAAAAAACCTCCTATCAATGCTATTTTAGGTGTTTTATCAACTTTTGTTACTCTCTGAACAAATAATAAGGCAAAAGGTTTAACGGAGCTTAAAAACCAAAATACCGGCCCCGGAAGATCAGAGCGGATCGGCTGCTACTCCCTCGAAAGTCATCTCTACCGGCTTGATATACCCGTTTTCATCAAACTCCATTTTGTCAATGCAGGTCACCCGATGGTCGCGATGAATATTAGGCTCTGGTCGGCGGTGGTATACGATATACCAGTCGTCACTTTTAGGGTTATGGATTATTGAGTGGTGCCCTGCGCCTGTCGCTATTTCAGGATCCTGCTCCAGAATGGTACCGATCCGTTCAAAGGGTCCTAACGGATGATCGGCTATGGCATAAGCTGCCTTGTAATTGGGACCACCCCAACCGCCTTCCGACCACATAAAATAGTATTTACCGTCCTTTTTGAACATAAAGGGTCCCTCTACATAATCCTGAGGAGTTACCTCTTTATAGAGCTCTCCGTCGGGGAACGGTCTGATTCCTGTAAAATCATTATTGAGCAGTACCACGTTGCAATGTCTCCAGCCACCGTAAAACATATAGTAGGTGCTGTCGTTTTCTTTGTAAACGAACTGGTCGATCGGTTGCGCACCATTCACGATCTTATTGATGAGGGGCTTACCGAGCAGATCCTTATAGGGGCCTTCCGGCCTATCGCTTACCGCTACGCCGATCCCGCCTATTTCGCTCTCATCCTGGATATCATTTGCCGCGAAAAAGAAATAATATTTCCCCTCTTTTTCGATTACCCCCGGAGCCCACATGGCTTTATTTGCCCATTTCACCTCTGCTGAGTCAAGAATATTTTCATGTTTTGTCCAGTTCACCAGATCGGGTGAAGAGAAGCAATCGAAAAAGACCTGGTTCTCATACAGGTCGGAATAAGTGGGGAATATCCAGTACAGATCATCATATACAATCCCTTCGGGATCGGCATACCACCCCTCAGATATCGGGTTTCCGGAATATTGGACCGGGTTATTGTTTTTTTTACTCACACATGCGGATAATAATAGGGCTCCCGCCAGTATTAAAAGGATTCTCTTCATTTTGGTCTTCAATAATCGATTTTATATATACTTGTATAAGGGTTTTACCTGGTGAATTATTTGCAGAAAAATCTATCCGCTACTTATGTAATTTACCGAAAACAGCCTATCTTTGTTATGGCGGGAAAGGACGGTTGCCGGTAAACAAAAAGCAAAAATATGAATAATTGTCGTAATCCTTCCTCTGTTTACAGATTAAAATTTATTTATAGTTATAAAAGGGCTCTTCACTAACTCTCTGTGGCTTTATTGAATTTATGCCTGCATCTGCCTAGAAACCAGATTGTAATATTGTCCCTTCTTCTCCGTTAATATTTCATGGATTCAAAATCTTCTTTCTCCCCATTCTCCAAAAAAATAATGAATTGCATAAGCTTCATCAATACACTTTTCTAAATCTGTATTGATTTGTCCGATACGGAACTGATTCGCTTGTATTACATTAAAGGGAGTAGTTCACAGGGTTCTTGTCCATAAGTTGCCTGTGGCTTGTTTGGATCAACTCGAATGCATAGTCGCAGTAGGAGTTATCATTCGAGTATGAAGAGTAATGACAAAGGAAGACCGCTATGCCGGCTTTGCCCTGGTATAAGCCGGGAAAGTATGGCAAAGGTTGCTCTCCATTTACAAAATATTCAGCTAATTGTTTGATTATATTGTTCATTGGGAGATATTAACTCTTGATTTTTGATTCATACAAAGGTTCGCTCAAATTGATGAACCCATTGCGATAGAGTCCGTTTATAAGTTCATAAAGAAAGAAGAAGTAACGGCGATTGGAAAAAACAGAAAAATCCGCCAGCTTTTTAAGAACAGGCATAAGACGGTTCTCCAATTTGTCTCGCATATCCGCATCCATAACCCTTGAGATAAAGAATTCGGCATGTTCCTGAAAAATTACCTCCGCGGCTTTTTGCGATTCAATACGGGTTACCCTACTGGTTTGCTTGTCTGACGTACGGTACCATATGAGTACCTCTGGAAGATTGACAACTTTCCCTATTTGTAAAACATCAGACCAGTACTTTATATCCGCATTAAAAGAGTAACCTCGTTTATAACGTAAAGAATAGCGGTCAATAACCTCTTTTCGCAGAAATCCGCAGGGGTTACATATATATCTGCGCTTTCTTGCCAACATCTCCAAAATAATTTCTTCATATCCAGGCACACTCATCAATAAGTTTGATGATACGCCGAACTCTTTCATGCTTCCTCCACAGGCCGCAATGTCAGGATGAGATTCCATATAATCATACTGTATCTGTAACCGTTTTGGTGTCATCACGTCATCATGGTCGAATAACGCCACATACTTGCCCTTCGCCTTATCGAATCCTTCATTCATTGTTGTTTATAAGATTTGAGATGGACAAAATCAAAGTCGGAAAATTCCATCTCTTTCCATGCATACTCAAAGCCGACATCCATAATTTTGGTGGCGGTAGGGCTGATTTCAATCAGTATTTTCCTCAACCTGGCATGTTCCTGCTCATACTCGTGTGCTGCTTCCAGAGAAGACCAGTAAAATTGCCAGAAACGCAACTGGTAGCCTTTCCTATGTTTTGAAAGCCTCGCAACCATTACTTTGGGATTCTTTAATGTTGCCTTGCGGATAAGATTTTGCAGAAAGGCGGGGTTGTCGGCATCCCATTTACCGCCTATGGACAAAGTAATCAGCTTGTCATAGAACAAGGTGTCCGGAATCACGCCAAGTAAACTTCTGAATGCCTCCATATGCTTGATGCCCCAATATGAATACATTATGTTATCATATTCATATGCCATCCTATCGCCTGGAACAAACTGGTACATCATTTGAAACTCCATCCATGTGGTTGGATAAAGCTCAAAGAATGCAATCTGCTTTTCCTTTGATTGAGGATTTAATATAAGTTCCCGATAAGCATTATTAAGTTTGCAGGTGTCAATGGGGAAATACTGGGGAAATACCTGATATTGGAATATTATCCAAAGTGAAAGTGAAAGAAAAAGAAATCGTTTCATACATCAAATTAGTTATTTGTTGGTCAACGGTATCCTACAATATTGATTTGAATACCACCACCACCATATTGTTCCAGTATTGAATCTAAAGCATTGAATGTTGTTTTCGATCCGTAAACAGAATAATCTCCGTTAGTCATTTGGTAACTATTTCCTGGTATAAAACAACCACTAGTGTTAGTATGGTCCGTTCCCGAATGTATTTTTATGGCTGATCTGCCCTCCACATCGGTAATTTCCCATTTGTAATTTCCTCCGTATGTCGCTTGGACATCGTATGACCCGCATGGTATTGCCGTGTCACTTCCTTCAGTGGTTGGCAATAAAGGATTCGTTGCAGGTTGAAGCATATATCCTGATAATAGGATAGGAGGACGTTGAATCACCACCATTTACGATGACACTATACAGATTGCCGCCTAAATGCTTCCTCTTTTCCACAACAAGACACTTCTTTCCCTCTTTGGCGGCTTCATTGGCGAAGACAGCATTGAATAATCCTGCTCCGACAAGTAAAAAATCATATGAGGCTGTCCTGCTCACCGTAACAATGGGTTAAAATGTATTCAATCGCTTAGATATTTTTTAATTGACGCTATGTTGCAAAAATATTTAACTCGCTATATTACAAAGAAAAAGCTTTTCTTTATATTTGCCTGATATTTCATGTAATTTAACTTTGAATAAATTATGGCTGCATCTGCGTAGAAACCAAATTGTAATACTGTCCTTTCTTCTCCATCAATGTTTCATGGTTGCCGATTTCCACCACAAATCCCTTGTCCCGCACCACGATCTGGTCGGCATTGCGGATAGTGCTCAACCTGTGAGCTACTACGATCACCGTCCGGTCTTTAAAGGCACCGTTGAGCGCATCCACGATCCTGCGTTCATTGATCACGTCCAGCGAATTGGTGGCCTCGTCCAGGAACAGCAGTTTCGGGTTCCGATAAAGCGCCCGGGCGATAAGCAGCCGCTGTTTCTGTCCGCCGCTCAACCCCCGCCCGTTTTCACCGATCACCGTCTCGAAACCTTTCGGCATCTCGTTGATCTCCGATTCTATCTGTGCTATGCGGCATACTTCCCGCAGTTTGTCATAGTCGATATGCTCATCATCCAGCACGATATTATTCAGGACGGTATCGTTGAATGTCTTCCCGTCCTGCATCACCACCCCGCACATCTCACGCCATT